>JAYSQA010000344.1:0-1551 GCA_043721775.1 Rhodobacterales bacterium | reverse complement strand
ATAATCGCTCACGGTCAATCATTTTGGCGCATACTGCGGTGCAGAAAAGTTACTGCAATGCAGCATTGCGATTGTTTGTTGACGGATGTGAGCGATTATGACTACCTTTATCAGATGCATGAACGTGAAAGATGGCAACTTATCCTCAACCGGCTGCGGGAACGCGGGATTGTTCGTGTGAACGATCTGGCAAGCATGACTGGGGCCTCGGTGGCGACGCTGCGCCGCGATCTGGCGCGGCTGGAAGACACCGGTCAACTGCGCCGCGTCCACGGCGGGGCGGAGATGGCAGAGGTCAGTCATGGTGACCTGACGGCGGCCTCGTTTGGCGCAAGCCAGACAACCAATGCCGAGGCAAAGCTTGCAGTGGCACGGAAGGCGGCAAGCTTGTGCGCGGATGGCGACTCGATCATCCTTAACGCCGGGTCAACCACATGGTTCATGGCGCAATGCCTGCGCCAGCACCGGATGCAGGTCCTGACCAACTCTTTCCCGATCGCGCAGGAGTTGATTGCGAATTCCGGCAACCGGGTCGTGCTGCCCGGGGGCGAGCTTTACCGTGAACCGGGCATCATCCTGTCGCCGTTCGAGGAGGACGCGATCCAGCATTTCGCGGCCGGAAAGATGTTCATGTCTTGCTATGCGATCACCCCGATGGGGGTGATTGAAAGCGATCCGTTGATTGCACGGGCTGAAGCAAAACTGCTGAACCGGGCGGAAAGGCTGATCGTGATTGCAGACGGCTCGAAGTTCGAAGCGCGGGGCAACATGGTTGTTTGCCCCCTGACGCGGGTGTCAACTGTGGTGACCGACAAGGGTGCGCCACAGGGCATGGTGGATCATCTGCGGTCGGTAGGGGTGGAGGTCCTTATCGCTGAGGATGAACGGATAACGAAGCTATCGGCAGCTTGAAGCCGAAAAACCAAACGGGAGGACGACAATGAAGAAACTTGGATTTGCCCTGACGATGGGGGCGACGATGGCTGCGGGCCTGATGGGCACGACCGCTTTTGCCGAGGTGATGGAAGCGAAGCCCGGTCAGGCCGTGAACATCGTGCTTCTGCCGAAGTTCCTGGGCATTTTGCCCTTCGATCAGGCCGACCGTGGCGCGCAGGAAGCGGCCAAAGAGCTGGGCAACACCGGCACCTACCAGTACATCGGGCCGACGCCCGAAAACTCGGCAGCCGGTCAGATTGAAATGCTGACCACCGCCACCACCCAGAAGCAGGGCGTGGTCATGCTGTCGAACAACGCGGGCGACCAGATCGCACCGACCGCCGAGGCTGCACAGGCCGCTGGCACCAAGGTCGTGACATGGGACAGCCCCATTCCGTCCGGCAAGGGCGAAAGCGTGTTCGTGGCGCAGGTCGACTTCGGTTCGATCGGCGTCGTGATGGCGGACATGGTGTTCAGCGAAGCCGGTGGTGCGGGCGAATTCGCCGTGCTGTCAGCCAGCCCGGATGCCGCCAACCAGAATGCCTGGATCGAGGCCATGAAGGGTGTGCTGGCGACCGATGCCAAGTACAAGGATCTGAAGCTGGTTGACGTGGT
>JAYSQA010000343.1:0-1658 GCA_043721775.1 Rhodobacterales bacterium | reverse complement strand
GGCGAATGCTGGAGCCAGGGCCACGCCACCATGATGATCATGGGCGAGATCTGCACCCGGGGCTGCACGTTTTGCAACGTGGCCACCGGAAAGCCCAATGTGCTGGATGTCTTCGAGCCGGGTCGCGTGGCCGATGCGGTGGCCAAACTGGGGCTGAACCATGTGGTCATCACATCGGTCGACCGCGACGATCTGGCCGACGGCGGGGCAGCGCATTTTGCCCAGACCATCCGCGCCATCCGGCACCGCGCTCCGGGCACCACCATTGAAGTCCTGACGCCAGATTTCCTGAAATGCGGGCCAGAGGCGCTGGAGACCGTCGTTGCCGCCGGGCCCGATGTTTTCAACCACAACATCGAGACCGTCCCGGGCCTCTATCACGAAGTGCGCCCCGGGGCGCGCTATTTCCATTCGCTGCGCCTGTTGCAGCGGGTGAAAGAGCTTGACCCTGCCATCTTCACCAAGTCGGGGATCATGGTCGGCCTTGGCGAAGGGCGTCAGGCCGTCTTGCAGGTGATGGATGACCTGCGCGCCGCAGACGTTGATTTCCTGACCGTCGGCCAGTATCTGCAACCGACGCCGAAACACCACCGGATTGACCGTTTCGTGACGCCGGAGGAATTTGTCGCTTATGAGAGTGCTGCTTATGGCAAGGGCTTCCTGATGGTCTCGGCCACGCCGCTCACCCGGTCCTCCTATCACGCGGGCGCAGATTTCGCCCGGCTGCGCGAACGGCGTCTGTCAGCGCTTGGCCGCTGAGCCCCGCATATGACAACGCCGGCCCATCGCGGGGTCGGCGTTGTCATGTCGGTCGATCTCACTTGATGATGGTGCCCCGCACCCGCGTGGTCGTCAGGGCGACGACGACGATGATGACAAAGCCATAGACCAGGCTTTGCGCTTCGGCGGCAAAGCCCATGGCCTGGATTGCGATCGGCACGAAGGCGACGGTCAGCGCGCCGAAGATCACGTTGATCGGATTGGTCTGCCCGCCCGAAATCGAGGTCCCGCCGACCAAAGCCGCAGCGATCCCAGGCAGCAGCAGGTTGCTGCCCAGACCGCTGGCCGAAGCCGCCCCGGCCTGCGCCAAGATGGCCAGCCCCGCCAGACCGCCGCTCAGGCCCGAGATTGCATAGGTGATCACCTTGATGCGGGTGGTCGGCACCGCCGACATGGTCGCCGCCCGCTCGTTCTTGCCGATAGCAGTCATCCCCTGCCCCAACCGCGTTCCGCGCAGGACGAACCAATAGGCCAAAGCCACCAGAACCCCGATCCAGAAGGTCACCGGGGCATGAAGCCATGAGGTGCTGTAGAACCAGGAGATCAGTTCGCGGTTCTCCGAAACATAGATCGTCTGGGAATCGCTGGTCACCAAAGCCGCGGTCTGCAACAGTCCCAGCGTACCCAGGGTCAGTGCAAAAGAGGGCACCTGCGTCAGTGCCAGAATCGCCCCCGTCACGATGCCGATGGCCACCGTCACCCCCAGCACGATCAAAAAGGCGCTGGCCCCTATCGCAGGCAGCCACAGGGCCACAAGAATTGCGCCCACCACGCTGATTGCGGCATTGGACAGGTCGATGGAGCCGATGTTCAACACCATGGCCTGCCCCAACGCTATCATCAGGATCGGTGCCGCTGAGGCCGTGACAATGGAAATG
>JAYSQA010000342.1:0-12749 GCA_043721775.1 Rhodobacterales bacterium | reverse complement strand
CAGTTCCCAGAACCGACGCCGACCCTCACGCCGGGCAACCCTGGGTCGCCCCGGGGCAAAGACCGGAGTGCGTCCAGACCGATGCGAACGACGCTGTTGTCCTGCCACCGCATCCGCCATTCATTGGCCGGTGCGACGACCGGTTGAAACCGCCCAATATTGTTCACACGACTACCAGAAAATCCTGCGCAACCATAGCCGGGCGGCGTCAATGAGTGGCAAGGGAAATTGCTATGACAACTCGGCCGTCGAGAGCTTCTTCAAATCCCTCAAGGCCGAACTGGTCTGGTGCCGTAGCTGGCAAACCCGCCGCAGCCTCAACATCGCCCTCTTCGAATACATCAATGGCTTTTACAATCCACGCCGCAGACACTCAGCCTTGGGCTGGAAAAGCCCCGTGGCATTCGAACGGAAGGCCGCTTAACATGAGAACCTGACCGGAACAAAACCGCGACAGGTCCAGCCGCGCTTCAGGCAACGGATCCAGGATGAGTGCTAAAGTTCTATCGCCAATGCGGTTGCCTCGCCTCCGCCAATGCACAGGCATGCAATCCCGCGGCGCAGGCCCCGCTGGCGGAGTGCTGCAATCAGCGTCACAACAATGCGCGCGCCAGATGCGCCGATGGCGTGGCCCAGCGCACAAGCGCCACCGTTCACATTGCCCCTTTCCGGATCAAGCCCATGGATCGCAGCAAGGGGGACCACCGCGAAGGCCTCGTTGATCTCCCACAGATCGACATCGGCGATGGACCAGCCGAGACCGTCGAGGAGCTTGCGGATGGCCGGGATCGGCGCGGTGGTGAACTGCGCTGGAGCTTGCACGTGGCTGGCTTGCCCTACGATCCGCGCCAAAGGCGCTGCCCCGGGACCCGCGACAGGACCAGCGCCGCCGCGCCATCCGAAAGAGACGAGGCATTGGCTGCCGTCACTGTGCCGCCCTCGCGGAAGGCCGGTTTCAGGCCTGGTATGCGGTCGGGGCGGGCGCGCAGAGGGGCCTCATCCAGCAGGATGTCGCCCACTGCAACGATTTCACTGACAAAGGCCCCCGAGGCTTGCGCCGCTCGCGCCCGAGTCAGCGAGATCAACGCAAGGTCATCCTGCGCCGCACGGGACAGGCCAAGGGCTCTGGCGGTGTCTTCGGCAATGGTGCCCATCGAGCGGCCCCGGTCATAGGCATCCTCCAGCCCGTCGAGGAACATGTGATCCATCACCTGCCCGTGGCCCGCCCGCATCCCTTGCCTTGCACGTTCCAGCAAATAAGGGGCGTTCGACATGCTTTCCATCCCGCCCGCCACCACAACCGCGACAGACCCGGCCGCGATCCGATCGGCGCCAAGCATGATTGCCATCATCCCCGAGCCGCAGACCTTGCTGATCGTCGTGCACGGCACAGATTGCGCCAGTCCAGCGCCCAGGGCTGCCTGCCGCGCCGGGGCTTGCCCCAGACCCGCCGTCAGAACGAAACCCATCAGCACCTTGTCCATCACTGGCGAGCCAGCGCGCGCGACGGCGGCAGCGCCAAACGCCAGCGCCAAACGCCAGCGCCGTGTGATCTTTCAGTCCACCCAGAAAGGCACCCATCGGCGTCCGGGCCAGCCCGGTGATCCAGATCGGGTTGACATGGCGGGGCATGGGAACCTCTGCTTGGCTGGATTGACGCAAGCAAGACTGGTCACTAGCCTTGACCAGGTCAACTGGTTATTCCGACTGTCCGACAATGGAGCGCCCATGCCTCTGCCCTCTGCCCTTCTGCCCGGTTTGCGCCTGCCTGCGTTGGCAGCGCCGATGTTTCTGACCTCTGGTGTCGATCTGGTTGTGGAATGCTGCCGGGCGGGCGTGCTTGGCAGCTTTCCCGCCCTGAATGCCCGCTCGACTCAGGGCTTGGCCGATTGGCTGGATCAAATTGCTGCGCGGCGAAGGGCGGGCGACGCGGTCTTTGCGGTCAATCTGATCGTCCACCGCTCCAACCCCCGGCTTCAGGCCGATCTGGCGCAGATCGTGGCGCATCGGGTGCCCTTGGTGATAACCTCACTTGGCGCGGTGGCCGAGGTAGTGGCGGCAGTGCAGGCCTATGGCGGGCTGGTTTTTCACGACGTCACCTCGCGCCGTCATGGCGAAAAGGCTGCCGAGGCCGGGGTGGATGGGCTGATCGCCGTTGCGGCAGGTGCGGGGGGACATGGCGGCACTTTGTCCCCATTTGCCCTTTTGGGAGAGTTGCGGCAGGTCTTTGCCGGAACGCTGGTTCTGGCCGGGTCGATCACCACGGGCCGCGATGTCTTTGCCGCAAGGGCGATGGGGGCGGATTTGGTCTCGATCGGCACAAGGTTTCTCGCAACGCGCGAGGCTATGGTGCCAGAAGCGCAGAAAAACATGGTGGTGCAGGCGCGGGCGGCGGATATTGTCTACACTGCCGCCATCTCTGGCGTAGGGGCGAATTTCCTGCGTGGCAGTCTTGTGGCCAACGGGCTGGACCCGGCCAGCCTTCCCGCCCATGGCCAGTTGGACATGGGGGCCGAGGCGAAAGTGTGGAAGACCCTTTGGTCCGCCGGTCAGGGTGTCGGCCGGATCGAAGACCTGCCCGCAGCCGCCGACCTGTGCCAACGCCTGTTCGAAGAATACCAAGAGGCGGCAGTGCAGGCCGCCAGCGACCCTTTCGCCCTTACTTGAAGCGGCGCATCGCAGCGATCCAGCCGTCGGGATCAGCGACCTTGCGGCGGATGTAGTCGCGCACCTTGGGGTGCGGCGTCACCGGAAAAGGCCCTTCCTCTACCCCTTGCAGACCCGCTTCAGCGACCTCCAACGCCGTCAGGATGCCATCACGGTGCGCAGCCCCTGCGGCAGGGTGGCCAGAAGCGGCGTATCAACCCCTTGCGGGCATAGTGCCGTGACGCCGATCCCCTGCCCTGCATGAGCAATTGCAAGGCTTTCCGCAAAGCCAAGGGCTGCATGTTTGGTCGCGCTGTAAATTGCACTGCCCGGCTGGGTCAGCAGACCCGCTGCCGAGATCGTCATCAGGAAATGCCCCTGCCCGCGCGCCGTCATTCCGGGGATCAGCCGCCGCGCAAGCCGGACATGGGCCAGCACGTTGACTTCCCTAGCGGCCTGCCACTGGTCATCCCCGGGGGCTGCAAGGTTTCCCGAATGGCCAGAACCTGAAGCGATCCCCGCATTGCAGCAGCACAGATCCACTGAGCCAAGGTCAGCCTCCACCCGATCAACCAAAGCCGGGATATGTCCTGAATCGCGCAGATCACCCACGACCGCCAAAACGTCAAGGTCGCGCGCCAGCGCTGCCAGACCGAGGGCGTCACGGTCGGCTTCTGCCACCCGCGCGCCCCGTCCCGCCGCTGCTCTGGCCAGCGCCGCACCAATCCCCCTTGCCGCCCCGGTGACCAGCACCACTTTTCCATCCAACCGCATGTCCCGCCCCCTCTTTGGATCCAACTCTAAATTGTATCCGACTGTCCGACAATCCGCTTGACAGGCTAAAGTGGGATTGCCATAAACACTTGCACAAAGGGAGGAAATCCGGATGACAGGCTTGAATGATGCTCCGGTTTTGATCCAGCGCAACGGCACTGTCGTGACCTTGCGGTTCAACCGACCCACGGCGCTTAACGCCATTGACATCGCCCTGGCTGAGGCCTTCGGGGCAGCGGTGAACAGCATTGCTACTGAGACATCCGTGCGGGTCATCGTACTGGCGGGCTCTGGCCGGGGTTTCATGGCTGGGGGCGATCTTTCGGTGTTTCAGGAAGCGGCCTCTCTGCCCGATGCCGCTGATCGGCCCGATACACCGTGCGGTGCTGCGGCTACAATTGGCACCTCAAGTCGTGCTGGCCAGCTTGCATGGCGCTGTAGCGGGCGCGGGCTTAAGTCTTGCGCTGCTTGCCGATCTTGCGATTGCTGACACCACCGCCAAGCTGAACATGGCCTATGCCCGCATCCAAGCGGTTCCCGACTGCGGCGGGTCTTGGGCGCTGGCACGACTGGTCGGGCACTGCAAGGCGATGGAGATTGCCCTTTTGTCAGAAAATCTCCTGGCCGAAGAGGCCCTGCGACTTGGGCTGATCAACCGACTTGTGCCTGAAGGCAAGTTGCAGGTCGAAACTGACGCCCTGGCCCAGCACCTTGCGCTTCAGGCCCCTGCCTCGGCGCTTGGCATCCGCGACCTTTTGCGCACCGCCCGCGACAATGACCTGGCGACCCAACTGGACGCCGAACGCACGGCCTTTCGTCGCGCGGCCACCACTCCGGAATTCGCCAATGCCATTGCGGGTTTCTTCGCCCGCAAAGCCAAATCCTGACCCGACCAGACGAGGACACCATGACCCGGGAAGCCATCATCGCGGCCTATGTTCGCAGCCCCTTCACCTTCGCCCGCAAGGGTGGCCTCGCCTCGGTCCGGCCTGACGACCTTGGTGCCCATGTCATCCGCGCCCTATTGGCCCGCACCGAAGTGAATGGGGCCGAGATCGAGGATGTCGTTTGGGGCTGCGCTTTCCCGGAAGGCGAACAGGGCCTGAACATTGGCCGGGTCGTCGGCCTGCGCGCCGGGCTGCCGATCACCACGGCGGGGATGACAGTGAACTGCTGGTGCGGGTCCTCGATCCAGGCAGTGCAGATCGCGGCGGGCATGGTCAAGATGGGCGCCGGTGATGCGATCATCGCCGGCGGCACCGAAAGCATGAGCCGGGTGCCGATGATGGGCTTCAACATCCTGCCGCCGCCGGCGTGGTCTGCCGAAGAGGTCAGCGATTTCATCAACGTCGGACTGAGCGCCGAAAGGGTCGCGCGTGAACAAAATGTCTCCCGCGCCGAACAGGATGCCTTCGCCTTGGCCAGCCATAACAAGGCTCTGGCTGCCCGCGCCTCGGGCAAGCTGGCCGAAGAGATCGCCGCACTGGAGGTGAACGGCGTGACCGTGGCCGAGGATGGCTGCATCCGCGACACCACGCTGGAGGGGCTTGGGACCCTGAAGACCGTTTTCCTTGACGGGGGCACGGTGACCGCGGGCTCGTCGTCTCCGATGACCGACGGGGCGACAGCATTGCTTATCTGCACGCCGGAGTTTGCCGAACGGCATGGGTTGAAGCCCCTCGCACGGATTGCAGGCTTTGGGGTTTCGGGCTGTGATCCGGGGGTGATGGGCATGGGGCCAGTGGAAAGCAGCCGCAAGGCGGTGGCGCGGGCGGGGCTGAAGATGGCTGACATCGACGTGGTCGAGATGAACGAGGCTTTTGCCAACCAGTCCGAAGCCTGCCGGCGCCTCCTGGGCATTGACCCGGCCCGCCTGAACATCGACGGCGGTGGCATCGCCATCGGCCACCCCTTGGGGGCGACCGGAGGCCGTCTGGTCGGCAAGGCCGCCACCCTTCTACAACGAGAGGGCGGGCGCTATGGCCTTGCCACGCAATGCATCGGCGGCGGCGTGGGCATCGCCATGGTACTGGAGGCGCTGTGATGACGGGCTCGCAAATGGCCATCGGAGTCGCAGAAACCGGCATCCGCCGGGCGATGGTGATCGGCGCAGGTTCCATGGGTTCTGGGATCGCCGCGCAGTTCGCTAATGCCGGCGTTCCGGCTGATCTGCTTGACGTCACAGTCGAGGCCGCTCAGGCGGGCATCGACCGCCAGTTAAAGGCGGGTGGCTTCATGACCCCATCCGCCGCGCACCTGATCCGCCCCGGATCGACCCAGTTCGATCTGAATCGCGCCGGCACAGTAGATTGGATTGTCGAGGTCATCATCGAAGACCTCGCCGCCAAGCGCGATCTGTTCCAGCGGGTTGAGCCTTACCGCAGGGCTGGCACGCTGGTGTCCTCCAACACGTCCACCCTGCGCCTGGCCGATCTGGTCCGCGACATGGACCCCGCTTTTGCCCGCGATTTCGCAATCACCCATTTCTTCAATCCGCCACGGTCGATGCCCTTGGTCGAGGTCGTGGTCGGGCCGGATACCGCTGGCGTGTCAGCCCAGATGGTCCGCACTGGGACCGAGACGATCCTTGGCAAAACCGTTGTTGATTGCTTTGACACCCCCGGTTTCATCGCCAACCGGATCGGCTGCTACTGGATCGCTCTCGGCATCCTGGAAGCCAAGCGCCTTGGCCTGATGATCGAAGAGGCTGAGGCCGTCAACATAGCCTTCGGCGTGCCGAAAAGTGGGGTCTTCGGCTGTCTGGATATCGTCGGGCTGGATTTGGTCCCCGCGGTTTGGGGCTCGCTGAAAGCCTCGCTGCCCGCAAGCGATGACCTGCACCGTTTCGACCTGACGCAGGATGCCTTGATTGCCACCATGGTGGCCGAGGGGCGCAAGGGGCGCAAAACCAAGCAGGGCTTCACCCGGCCCGCCGCCAGTGGCGGGTTCGAGACGACCGATCTGAAGACCGGCGCCTATCGCCCGGCACAACCTGTCGCGGTCAAGGATCTGCCCGGTGGCGGTCGTGATCTGGTGGCTCTGTTCGAGGCCGGAGACAAGCTGGGGGACTATGCCCGCAGCCTGCTGGTCAACCTCATCGCCTATGCCGCCACCCATGGCCCCGAAATCACCGCCGAGGTCGGCGCCGTCGATCTGGCGCTGCAACTGGGCTACGGCTGGAAAGACGGGCCGTTCCGCCTTGCCGACCGTCTGGGACTGGACCGCATCGCCAAGGCGCTGGACCGTCCGGTGCCACTACTGGAAAGGGCGCGGGCCTTGGGTGGCTTCCATGCCGCCGAAGGCCCGCTTTCCACCAAAGAACCACGCCATGTTGTTTCGGCCCTTGCTGCGCCCAGCTTGCTTGAAACCGCCTAGGCCAAAGCGGCGCCGATCATGGGCAATGACCTGGCAGACCTTTGGGATTTGGGCGACGGGGTCGCCTGTTTTGAAGCCAAGTCGAAGATGAACTGCTTTGATCCCGGCGTCTTTGATCTTCTGGCCGAGGTTCTGGCCAAAGGTTCGGGCCAGTTTCAGGCACTGGTGCTGGGCAATGACCATCCCCGCGCTTTCTCGGTCGGGGCCGATCTGGGCTTTATCACCGGCATGATCGCCTCTGGCGGACTGGAAGCGGTGGACCGCTACATCGCCTATGGCCAGCAGCTTTTCCTTGCCATGAAACGGGCGCCCTTCCCGGTGGTGGCGGCGGCGCATGGTTTTGCATTGGGCGGCGGCTGTGAATTCACACTGCATGCCGATGCCGTGGTCGCCCATGCCGAACTTTCCATGGCACTGCCCGAAGTGAAGGTGGGCCTTGTGCCTGCCTGGGGCGGATGCACCCAGCTCTTTCTGCGCGCGCAACAGAGTGGCGTGGCCAAAGGCCCGGTCGCGACAGCGCGCACGGTCTTTGCCACCATACTTGCCGGAGAGTTCAGCGCCTCGGCCGCAGATGCCAAGGTCAAGGGCTATCTTCGCGCCAGTGACATGATCGTGATGGGCCGCGCCGCTTTGCTGCCCGCCGCCAAAGCCTGCGCCTTGGCTTTGGTGCCCGGCTATCAACCGCCTGCGCCTGCACTGGTTCAGGTGGCTGGCCCCTCTGGCAAGTCAGGGCTCATGGTGGAGATTACTGCAAAGGCGGCGGCTGGGGGGATGACGTCGACCGACATTTCGATGGCCGAGATGCTGGCCGATGTGCTGACCGGCGGCCCATCCGCCGACCCGACCCGACCGCTGGAAGAGGCCACCATGATGGCGCTGGAACGAGAGGCGCTGGTGGAACTGGCCAGGCGGCCCTCAACCCGCGCCCGCATTGACCACATGCTGGCCACTGGAAAACCCCTGCGTAACTGACAGGGCAAACCCGCAAATACAGCGCTGGGTGCCACCAGTGTCGCCAAGCGCGGGCAGCACTACGGAAACCAGGATGTGACGGTCTTTTCGATGTCATTGAAAACGATAGAAAATGCTGGTCTTTATTGACTTGCTTTATTTAATGTAAGACTGTCGGACAAAAGGACAATACAGCGTTTAGATGAGTCGGCATGTCGCATACCCGTACCACCGAAAGCGCCCTGCCGTTCGACGCCGAAGCCTTGGGACGGCACCTGAACGAGGCGCTCTCGATCCCGGGTCCTGTTCTGATCCGTCCGGTGGGGGGTGGTCAATCCAACCCGACATTCTTTATGACTTTGGGGGTCCGGGAACTGGTGCTGCGCAAGCGCCCGACGGGGCCGCTGCTGCCCTCGGCCCATGCCATCGACCGCGAGTTTCGCGTCCTTAAAGCCCTGCAAGGCACCGAAGTGCCGGTGCCGCGCGTGCTGCTTTACCACGCCGACACCGACCTGATCGGCACCGCCTTTTACGTGATGGACCGGGTGGAGGGCCGCATCTTCCACGATAGCGCCCTATCCGGCGCTCCAAAGGAGGAGCGGGCCGAGATGCAGCGTTCGCTCGCCCGGGTGCTGGCAGCGATCCACCGCATCGACATACGTACCGCAGGCCTTGCCGATTTCGGCAAGCAGCGCGGCTTTTACGAACGCCAGCTCAATCGCTGGACCCGGCAATGGCATCTGTCACGGACCACGCCCGTCCCCGACGTGGACGATTTGTGCGATTGGCTGCATGGCCACCTTCCGGTCGATGAACCCGCCCGTCTGGTGCATGGCGATTTCCGCGTCGGCAACATGATCTTTCACCCGACCGAGCCCCGCGTTGTCGCCGTGCTTGATTGGGAGCTTTCGACGCTTGGCCATCCGATAGCCGACCTTGCGCACAGTTGTATCTATTCGTGGTGGATGCAGCCAAAGGAATATGGTGGCATCATGGGGTTGGACCTTCCTGCAAGGGGCCTTCTGTCACAACGTGCCTTCACTGAGACCTACTTTGACGCCATTGAGACCGTCCCACGCCTGACTGCGTTCGACATTTCTTTTGCCCTGTTCCGAAACGCCGTGATCTTTCAGGGCATCGCCGTCCGTGCTGCCGGGGGTAATGCCGCCTCTGCCAATGCTGCCGAGGTGGGCGCCCTTGCAGCAGTCTTCGCCGCACGCGGCCTTGCTAATATCCAGGAAGAGGTTTGACCGATGGATTTCGGTTATCCTGACCACGTTCTGGCCCTGCGCACCAGGCTGCAAGCCTTCATGGACACCCATGTCTGGCCCGTACACCCCGCCTATGAGGCAGAGGTTGCCGCCGATCG
The DNA here is from genome assembly GCA_043721775.1 of Rhodobacterales bacterium. Taxonomy (GTDB): domain Bacteria; phylum Pseudomonadota; class Alphaproteobacteria; order Rhodobacterales; family Rhodobacteraceae; genus Stagnihabitans. The sequence continues at coordinate 3,634 of JAYSQA010000342.1, read as the reverse complement.
CTACCCCGAGGTATTGATTGACGGCCTGAAAGCAAAAGCCAAGGCCGAGGGGCTGTGGAACCTGATTCTGCCCGGTCTGCGCGAAGATGAGCCGGGCAAGCGGCTGACCAACCTGGAATATGCCCCCTTGGCCGAGATCATGGGCCGCCTGCCTTGGGCGTCAGAGGTCTTCAACTGTTCGGCCCCCGATACCGGCAATATGGAGATCCTGCACCTGTTTGCCACGCCCGATCAGCGCGAACGCTGGCTTATGCCCCTGATGAATGGCGACATCCGCTCGTCAGTCGGGATCACCGAGCCGGGGGTTGCCTCTTCGGACCCGACCAATCTGGAAACGACGATCCGGCGTGATGGCGATCTCTATGTCATCAACGGGCGCAAATGGTTCAACACCGGGGCCAAGCACCCGAAATGGGCGTTTTGTCTGGTCATGGTGGTGATGAACGCCGACCCGGCGGCGCCCAAACATGCGCGGCATTCCTTTGTGCTTGTGCCCAGGGGCACGCCGGGCTTTCGCGTTGTGCGCGACGTGCCGATCATGTTCCACCATGCCCCCGACGGCCATTGCGAGATCGAGTTCACCGACGTCCGCGTGCCCGTGGAAAACCTGCTGGGCGAGGAGCACGCCGGTTTCACCATAGCCCAAGCCCGCCTTGGGCCGGGGCGCATCCACCATTGTATGCGCACCATCGGCCAATGCGAATATGCGCTGGAATTGATGTGCGAACGCGCCCTCTCAAGGGTGACCTTCGGCAAGGCCCTGTCCGAGAATGCCAACATCCAGGACTGGATAGCCGAAGCGCGGGTGGGCATTGATCAGGCGCGGCTCTTGAACCTGAAAGCCGCCTGGACGATGGACAAGTTCGGCAACAAGGCGGCGCGGACCGAGGTTTCGGCCATCAAGGTCGTGGCTGCCCGCCTGCAAACCCGGGTGACCGATCTGGCGATGCAGGTCTTTGGCGCGGCGGGGCTGACGCCGGACACCCCGCTCGCCTACCTTTACGTCTGGGGCCGGGCGTTGCGCTATATCGACGGGCCTGACGAGGTTCACTTGCGCGGCATCGCGCGCGAAGAACTGAAGGCCGCGAAGGTGCGGATCGCCGCGAGATGAGCGCGGTTCTGATCTCGGTTCAGGACGGGGTGGCAACCCTGACCCTGAACCGACCCGAGAAGCTGAACGCCTTCCGCAGGCAAGACTATGACAGCCTGATCGCAGCGCTTGATGTGGCAGAGTCCGACTCCACCGTGCGCGTCACCCTGCTGACGGGCGCAGGTCGCGGGTTCTGCGCGGGCACTGATTTGTCTGACGGGTTCGATCTGCCCACCGGTGGCGACCCGGCCACTGGCGCGGGCGTGCCGCCCGATCTGGGCGGACGGGTGGCACTGCGGCTCTATCGTTGTCTTAAACCTGTGATTGCTGCGGTGAACGGGGCCGCAATGGGCTTTGGCGCGTCGCTGACCTTGCCGTGCGATTTCCGTCTGGCGTCCACCACCGCCCGCTTCGGCTTTGTCTTCTCACGGCGGGGGATTTCGGCGGACGGCTGCTCCAGCTGGTTCTTGCCGCGCATTGTTGGCTTACCACGGGCCGCTGATTGGCTGCTGTCGGGCCGCATGATCACGGCCGAGGAAGCCCTGGCATGCGGCCTTGTCTCGCGCCTGCTGCCACCCGAGGAACTGATGCCCTCCGCCATGGCGCTCGCACGCGATCTGGCGCAGAATTGCGCGCCCTTGTCGATGGCACTGAACCGCAGACTGCTTTGGCAGATGTCTGCCGCCGCCTCGCCGGAGGCAGCGCACCTTATGGAATCGCGTGCCATGGTGGCCACCTTGACCGGGCCGGACCCTGCCGAAGGCGTGCAGGCCTTCCGTAAAAAACGTCCCCCCCAATTCACGGCGCGGGCAGAGGGTGCTGCCGTACTGGGATCTAACCTTTCTGGTGCAAGCTGATCTTGCGATCCATCGGCAGTTTCGCCACTTCCCACCCACGGCGCAGGTCGTCAATGTGGCGGGCCATCCACAATTCAGCATGGGCTGCGTCGCGCCGCGCGATCCCGTCCACAATCTGGGCATGGGCCTCAAGCTGACGCTTGCCCGCCTGCGGCAGCTGTGGCTCGATCTGTTCAAAGGCGGGATAAAGCAACTGCCCAACCGGTGCCCGGCTCATCAACAGAGCCGAGTTTCCGGCAGCCGCAGCCACTAGCCCGTGAAAGGCCAGATCGGTTTCCCCCGTCAGTCTTTTGCCCGCCACCTCGGCGCCGATCTGCGCTACGCTGGCCAGCAGGGCCAGAACGTGGGCGTCGCTGCGTTTTTCCGCCGCCAGCCGCGCCGCCAACGGCTCCAGCACGCGGCAGACTTGCCACAATTCACCAAAGGTCACTTCTGACAGCAAAAGCACATCCGTCGTGCGCGGCAAGCTTTGCGACGGGTCCGGAACCGCAACATACAGCCGCTTGCGTCCTTCGCGGCTGACCAGACCATCAGCCTCAAGCTGGCGGATGCCTTCGCGCACGGTGGAGCGGTTCACGCCCAGCCGTTCCGCCAGCGAGATTTCCGACGGGAAGGGCTGCCCCGGTTTCAGGCTACCCGAAAGGATCAGCTTGCGCAGTTCCTGACTGACCAGTTGATAGGCCGGAGGAGCCGATAGCCGTCCGAGGTCTTCAATCATGCTGTCTCACCCGTAACGAGAGCTTTCGCCCCCAAGCCCGCAATCAACCCTGCGCCAGTTCTCGCAGGACGTTTTTCAAGACCTTGCCGTTCGCGTTCCGCGCCAAAGGCGTGGACGTGATCGTCACTTTGTCGGGCACCTTATAGTCCGACAATCGTTCAGAACAGAAGGCCCTGATTTCTTCCGCCGTCAGAGGCTTTCCATCGGTCCAGATGAAGGCATGGGTCTTTTCCCTCAGCACGGAATCCGGACGGCTGACCAGTGCCACCTCGACCACCGCGTCGTGGTGCATGATCGTAATTTCAACCTCGATGCAGTAAATCTTAAATCCGCCGCAGTTGATCATGTCTTTCTTGCGGTCAAATACCCGCACGTAGCCGTCGGCGTCCTTGAAACCGATGTCACCCGAAACCCAGAACCCCATAGTGAAACCCTTGGCTGTGCCTTCGGGATTGTCCCAACAGGCAGGCACCACCATCGGGCCGCCGATCAGCAATTCGCCCTGTTCGCCCGTGGCGACCTCGCGGCCCTGGTCATCGACCACGATGATATCTGACAGCGGCAGCACCTTGCCGACGGTGTCCCCATGGCTTCGGATCGCTCCCTTCGGCAGCAGCGTCACCGGAGAAGACGTCTCGGTCGAGCCATAGACGTTGTGCAGCGTCAGGTTCGGCAGTTCGTGCTCCAGCTTTTCGATCGTCGCCAGCGGCATCGGCGCGCCGCCAAAACCCGCCACCCGCCAAGTCTTCAGGTCAAATCGCTGGAAGTCGAGGTCCAGCAGGCACAGGTTGTACATGGGCGGCACCATGAGCGAGTAGTTGATCCGCTCGGCCTCGGCCACTTCCAGAAAATGCCGCGCCTTGAACGTACGTGTTCCATCCCGGAGCATTGCATTGACGCCCGCCGCCTGCCATTGTTCATCGCAAGGTCCGTGCTTCGCGGTCTGATCGCCGGGTTGCGCGCTGATGC
>JAYSQA010000341.1:0-3452 GCA_043721775.1 Rhodobacterales bacterium | reverse complement strand
CGGGTGAGTTCAGTCCAGGCCATCGTGATCTCCGTTCAGTGTTGCTACCGAACAGAATCACAACCTACTGAATTCACACAGATAGTTTCGGATCAGCCTGTTAGGAACGCGTGACTTAGGCGGATCGGTTCCGTCATCTGGCACGGCCCAAAGTACCGGAAACGTCGGCTTTGCGGGCAAGGGCGCGTCAAGGTCGGTCAGGATCACCAGAACAGATGGCTGAATTTTCGCCGCCGCTTTGAACAGGCCGTGGAAATCCGTGCCGCCGCCGGTCCGCAGGGCCAGGTCGCGCAGACCGTGCCAGCCCATCGGGTCCAGCCGAACCCCGGCGAAAACTGCCTCGTCAAAGGCCAGCAGGTGCGCCTCGGCCCCGGTGCAGCGCGCAATCGCTTCCGCCTCGGCGGTGAACAGCCGCAGGGTCTGCGCGTCAATCGAGGACGAGGTACCAAGGCCAATCACGATGCGGGGCCGGTGGTCCATCCTTTGCCGACCGAGCTCGAAGACCGGGACGGGGCTGCCAGTCCGCTCGGACTCGGCCATGCGGACGACCCGGGCACCAGAGGGTCTGCGCCAATTGATCTTCGGGCGTTCCGTCAGCGCGCAGGCAAGCAGGCCGCGCAGGTGAACCTCCCGCGGCACGGTGTCGGGGGCAATGTCAACGAGGATCGCCCCCAATTGGCCGATGCCGGTGCCCGCCTTGCGCCCCGCCTCAAAAGCCAGCAGAACGTGGTTGCGCCAGTCGGCGGTGAAGTGGCCCTTGCCTTGGTCCTGCGGGTCGCCCGCGCCAAGATCGACGGAAAAGCCCAGCATGTGGCCCCATTTCCGCAAACGCTCGGCCCGCTTGGGATCGCGGTGCAGAACCATTGCCAGACGGTCGGCAACCCGACGCGACAGCGCTTGGCTCGGGCATTCCGGCCCCGGTCAGAAGGTCGGTCAAGGTGATGGCGGGGCGTGGGATGGCGTGGCCTGCCAAAATCAGCATCTGGTTGATGATGCCATCGGCGGCGAGGCCATATAGCGCCGGATCAAATGCCGCCGCCAACCGCTCTGCCAGCCCGGCTTGCCGAACGGAATGGCGCAGGGCGATGTGCAGAACATGGTGGGCGACCAGACCCACCTGTTCAGGCAGGCCAAGGCGGTCAAAGGCCGGGCCATAGGTGATGATGTCGCCATCGGTGCGCGTCATGCCAGTGCCATCCCGGTGGCGGCACCACAGCGCCAGCTCGGCAAGGGCTGCATCCACCTCGCCCAGATGGGCCAGCGCACGGGCAGCCCGGGGCGATGGCGCGGTCACGGCAGACCGGCCGCCCGACGTTCGGCGGCATAATCCGCATGGGCGGGCGAGGTGGCGAAGACTTCTTGCCAGCCGTTCTGGAAGGCGCGACCGATCAGCAATTCGAGGCCGAAACTGCCGAGTTCGCTGACCGGCAGTCCGACCTGTGACAAGCTGCCAAGCCCGCGCAGATCGGCGAGGATTTAAATCGCCGCAGGAAGGCTTTCACGGGTGACAGCGCCCACCAGACCGTAAACCAGCGCAGTCAGGCCATGCAGCGTACGCGGATAAAGCGCCACACGTTCGCCGCGCAGCGCGGCCAGCATCTGGCCAATCTGCACCGTCGCGGCAATCTCATCCGCCAGCAGCGCGAATTCGGCCGCCTGAGCAGAACCCTCCGTCCCCGCGATCATCACCTGCCGCAGGCCCCGGTCCGGCACGCTTGCCATGATGCGGCTTACCCTTGTCCAGCTGCGCGGCGTGCAGGCAATCATCTGGCCCCGGCGCAGGCTTTCCTCGGTTGTCTCCAGCAGGTCGGGGCGGGTACGGATGAAGGCTGCAACGAAGGGGTGGATACCTGCCGGGATGGCGTAGTTCCTGACCCAGTCATCGGCATTGGCCCGCACGATCATGTGGATCAAACGGTCGCTGAGGGCTGTGCCCATGTCATAGGCAATGGTGTCGTCTTCCACCCGGTTGCCCGCAGCCACGATCATCACGTTTGCAGGCAACCAGTGCCGCCCCACACGGCGTTCCTGCAACAGACCATAGACCGTGGGCTGCAAGACGGGTGCAGCGGCGGTCAACTCGTCCAGGAACAGGATCGCCGGCGCGCCAGTGTCTGGCAGGTCTTCGGGCCGATACCAGACAGTCTTCGCCGTTGCGTGGTCGAGATAGAGCAGGCCGCGCAGGTCTTGCGGCTTGATCGTGTCCAGGCGCAGGTCGTAAAGTTCTGCCCCGATCTTGCCGGCAAGGGTTTGCACCAGTTCAGTCTTGCCCACGCCGGGCCGGCCATGCAGCATCCAGGATACGGTCAGCCCGCCCGACACCTGCGCTGGCCAACCGGCCTCCAGCACACGCAAAACCTCGCCTGCGGCAAGGGTAGTGGCATTCACGCTCATCCCGCCGTCCCGCGCTTTTCCAGGAAGGCGGCCATTCTGCCATGGGCCGAGACGGCACGCGCCTCTTGCACGATGTCGCGCAGGCAAACATCCTCGCGGTGGTTGACCGACAGAAGGTCGCGCTCGGTGAACCCGGCATCAAACAAGCCCTCGTGCAGCACGGACCGGTCCGTGGCATCAAGCGCGGGCAAATGCGGATCGGGTGTCTCTGTCTGGACCGAGATCAGCGTCGGGGGGCGGATGCGGGCCAGTTCAGATTGCTCGATCACCAGCCGCAATTCCCCCTCCGCCATATCATGGCGGGCGGCGATACGGCGCAGACAAGCCTTGGCCCGGAAGAACAGGATGTCCAGCCGAAGCGCAGCTTCGTCTTCAGACACCACAGCAGCCCGTGCTGCTTTCGACAGCCGCAACACCCTAAGTTCGATGACCGAAACCCACACCAGCATCAAGGCCGGAGCCTCCATAACCGGCATGGCAAGGTTGCGAAAAAACACCGGCGCCAGCGCAAAGGGCAAAAGCGCCACCAGATAGCGCAGCGCCTGCACTTCGACGATCAGTCGCATCCACACCAGAAGCCCCGCACCACGCGGCAAGCTCACCGCACGGCCGGGGAATTTCTTCGGCAGGCTGCGGGTTTCCAGAACACCGGGGTTCAGCAGGGTCGCATCCGTGATGATCAGCACAATGTCTCCAACCTTGCAATGTAACATAGCGTCGGGTCCGGTCGTGGCAATTGGCAACCATCGGCCGCAATGCGGATCGTCGCGTGCGAAGGCAGTCGGCGAGGTGCATGGGACTGGAACTGAACTGATGCGGTGGATGCCCTCCTGAACCGCCCCGGCTTTACCGGAGACCTTCAACCTGACCAGGCTCAGGACTCATAACAAAAACAACACGATTGCCGCCAGTGTTCGGTCGATTGAAGGACTGGCGCAGGCGGACAGGAAGATGTCGGTGCGCCGGTCAAAGCGCATGGCTATCCTGCGCCAGTCCTTCAGACGCCCGAACATGTTCTCGATCCTGTGACGTTTCTTATCGAGGGTGGCGTCGTGCCC
>JAYSQA010000340.1:0-14249 GCA_043721775.1 Rhodobacterales bacterium | reverse complement strand
TGCACCGCCTGGAACCGCTTCGCCAACGACCCAAATACCGTAACCTCAATCACAACCAGAAGCTGGGCACAGGTCAATTGAACGGGCCGTTGGTGTTAGTCGTGGCGTTTAGGCACTGTCTTCATCCCCACAACCCTCTCGGCCATGTTCTTCGGGCGCACCGCAGCAAGGCTGCGCGTCTACTATGCGGATTTGATGGCGAACGGCTGAGACTTTGGGCTTGGGATCCTTCACTCGCCCTGTGAACGCCGTCGCATGATAGGCATCCGGCTCTGTGGCCTTTAAATCATGGAGATCAGGGAAGGGGCTGGAACCGGGTTCTTTGCATAAAGTGCAATCAACTACCGGTCCACCTTGCACAGAATATGCCGGGACAGGTCGTGTCCGCTCTGCGGCGCCAGTTGGTCCGCGAAATAGCTTGGAGCGCCCACAACTGCCAAATAGAAACGCCCGCCCGATCAGCATGTCGATGGCCTGACGGCGCCCCTTCAGGGACGCGGTCAGGCCAGAGCTGTAGCCAGCCGTCTCGTACACGCCCAAGACACGATGTCCTCGGGTTTGCCCTCAATCTGTTCGGTGTGATCGCCGACGAAGGCGAGAAATTCTGGAAGGTTCAGTCCGTTCACACCAATCAGAACGGGGATATCGGCCTCGATGGCCATGACGATGGCTTGGCGCAGCCCGCGACCGGCGGCCTCCTGCTTGCCGAACTTGTTGACGACCAGCAAGTCGGCCCCAGCAATTCGGCTTTCAACGGCAAGAGCCAACGTTTCGACGGCATCTGTGTCAAGGCGACAGCCCTGCGATAGGGCGCCCAAAGGTTGGCTTATGCGGCGCGACGGGCCATCTGGCAGGACCCTGACATCCATGTCGCAGGCATGGGCGTGGGGGTCGGCAGGCAGAACCCGGACAGTTCCCGCAAGCCGGAAGCCACGTGCCTCCAGGTCGGCCACAGCCTCGGCCAGGCAGTCGTCGATCAGGCCTCGGCCGGAAAGGGTCACGTAAGCGATGTTCACAAGCGATGCTCCCAGACAGAGGACCCCGGGCAGGGAAACTGCCCGGGGTGTGGGTCATATCAAAGCTGCACTTCCCACGATTTGTAGGACACGCGCTGTGCCGCCGGGGTCGCATCCGAGATTTTGCGGATGTTGGCCCAGGTCTGCTTGTAGTTGGGCAGGATCAACTCGTTCACCCCGGCGTTCACCACGTTGCCTTGAGTGCCAGAGGGGGCGCCGAAGATCATGAAGGTTTCTCCCGCACGTGCGGTCGGTTCAGGGTAGGCTAGGGCCTGCGTCGCGCCGACATCGTTGTACACCTCAACCATATCGCCCGGCTTCAGGCCGATGGCGGTCATATCGTCGGGGTGGATCTGGATGAAGGGCACCGGGAAGCGGTCCATCACGAAGTCGTTCTTCTGATCGAGGAACCAGTTCTGCCAGTTCATGTTGGCGCGACCGTTGTTGATCAGGAACTTGTAGGACGCCTTCTGCTGCTCTTTGCCCGGCGCTTGCAGGCCGCGCCAGGTGCCCAGACAGAACAGCGCCAGCTTGTCCTCGCGCCCATGGCGGTCGAACTTGCCGTCCGCGTAAAGGCGCTTGGTGCCGACAAGTTTGCCATCCTTGAAGTCGGTGACGGGCTCCTGTACCCCATTGTTGCCCATGGCGCGCAGACGGTCATAGGTGACGATCTTGCCGGTGTTGGCATGATAGCCGTCCATAAAGGCGTCTTCGTCGCTGGCCCAGTCAAAGCCTTTGAACTGGTCGGCGTATTCGGTGCGCCCCTGTTCGCGCAGCACTTTCTCAAGCGTCTGCGCAATGGCTGCCGCGATCATGCAATCGGGTTTGCTACTGCCGGGGCCGTCCATGTACTTTTCGACCAGCCGCATCCGCCGCTCGCCGTTCATCGAGGTCAGGTTCATCTCGCCCGACTCGACCGCTGGCAGGATCACATGCGCCGCCTGGCCGATCTGGCTGTGGATGATGTCCACATCGACAGTGAACAACCCGCCAGCGTCGATAGCCGAGACGATGGCATCGACCAGTTCTTCGCGCGTCGCACCGGCACGGGCATCCATCGCCTCTTTCACAATGTTGGTGCGGCGGTTGTAAACGCGCTTGAACTCGGCGGCGTTGAGCGTGGTCTTGTAGTGGTCGTTGGCCCAGATGTGGTGCACCTTGCCCTGACCCGCGATGATCAACTGATCAAGGTAGGGAGCTGGCCTGCCCACATGGCCGTCTGAGGGGCGCATGTAGCCTTCCTGATGGCCGCCCAGACGGCAAACTCCGCCGCCTTCGCGGCCGATGTTGCCGGTGGCGAGGCCGATATTCACCAAGGCGCCGATGGTGCGGTAGTTGTCATTGCCCCAGATGATGCCCTTTTCATAGGCCGTCACGCATTTGCGGCGCTTGCTGTCCTTCGGCTCGGCAATCCATGCGGCCGCTTTGGCGATATCCTCGGCCTTCACGCCGCAGATCTTGGCCGCATCGTCCAACGAAACCTTGCACGCCGCGACCGCCGCTTCAAACGACCCGAGAGCCGCAGGATGCGCGCTGTCTTCCGGCACGGCCACATCACCCTGGAAGGTCGAGGCTTTGATGAACTCGCTGTCCGTCCAGCCCTTGGCCACGATCTCGGTGAAAAGCGCATTGAACAGAGCAAGGTCAGTGCCAGAGTTGATTTGCAAGTGCAGCACGTTGGCCGCCCCTGCCGCCTCTTCGCAGGCGTTGATGGTGACAGTGCGGCGCGGATCGACGACCACCACTTTGGCCCCGTTCTGCATCCCCGGCATCATGTGGTTGAGGAACAGATTGGTCTGCGTCTCGATCGAGTTGGCGCCGATCAGGAAGATCGTGTCGGTTAAGCCATAGTCCTCATAGGCATAGTTCAACTCACCCACACCCATGTCGCGAGTGGAATGCACCTCGGAATTATAGGCGGGGCGGTTGTGGATGCGGCAATTCTTCACCTTCATCGCGCCGAAATACAGCTTGCCGGTGCCCCAGGTGTTCTCGTACCCGCCAGCCGAGCCGCCGTGGTCGAACATGGAAACGAACAGGTCGTTCTCGTTGTCCTTGTCGATCACGCGGGCGGTCACACGGGCCACAAGGTCCAGCGCATCGTCCCACGAGGTCGGCTGCCAGGTGCCATAGCGCCAGACCATCGGTTCGGTCAGGCGCTGTTGCTGGCTGCCGGTCACATCTGATCGGCGGTTCTCGGCCATACGTGCACCCCGGATGGAACCGAGGCCGGAGTTCACCACACATTCGGCATCAGGTTTGATCACCAGATGCACGTCTTTGCCGTCCTGCTTGACGACGTTGTACATCGAGGGCGAATACCACGAGGTCGTCATGGCATCTTGCTGCACGCTCAGGTCCACGCCGAACTTGTTCTGATCGGCAGCGGTGCCGCCCTGCTTGTTCATCGGCCAAGTGTAGGCTTTGTAGCCGCAGCCGACGATGCAATAGTGGCAGGTGACATTGTGTTCCTTGGCGTCTGCGGGAATGATCGGCAGACGGTCGATCCGGCGTTTGTAAGCCATTGTTTTCTCTCCCTCAGCCTTGCAGAACATTGGACAGGCGACCGTAGATCAGCTCATCGACGCCCTCGGCGAAAATGTCGCCCTTGTCGTCGATGCGCAGTTCGAACTGCGGCAGGTTTTGCGTGGCATGGCCCCAAACCTGCTGACCGCCGTTTTCGGTATCAAAGCGCGAGTAATGGCCGGGGCAGTTCAGCGTCTTGTCCTCGGCGTGGTAGGCCAGCGGGAAACCCTTGTGCGGGCACAAGACCGAAAAGGCCACGATGTCCCCGTCGGGCCCGGTGCCGCCCTCAACCTTGACCCCAAGCTTGAGCAGAATGCCGGGGCTGTTGGCGTCGGGATAGGTGACGTCAACCGGTTCGTTGACCTTGAGGTCTTTCAGGTTGCCCAGCCGGTTTGCCGGATAGCTGACCATCGCCAATGCCGTGGGTGCCGTCTGCGCGGTCGCGGCTCCCGCCCCCATGACCACGGTCGCCGCGGCCCCCGCAGAGGCAACAATGCCGCCCCGCAGGAATTGCCGACGTCCGACGTCGACAAGCTTTTCGCATTTCATCTTCAGGCCCTCCCCGCCTTTGGTATGAGGCCATGGTAAGCGGGCAGGGTTGCCGCAATCTACGGCGCTGAGGGCCTTGCTGCGGCGCGGCTACCGACTGAATTCGTTGCTGTTTTTTAGACGTTCGGATTTCCGAACATCAAGGCCATCACAACCCGAGCTTTTGCATCTTTTCCCAAAGGGTGGTGCGTGAGACCTGCAACAGCTTTGCTGCCTCGGCAATTTGGCCATTAGTATGGGCCAGTGCTGCCACGATCTGGGCGCGTTCGGCGGTGTCCCGCGCCTCGGCCAGAGGAACCACTTGCTGCGCCGTGGACTGCTCGGGAAAGATTTCGCCCGGCTGCAACCAGTCGCCCTGCGCGTGATCCAAGGCGCGGATCAGCCGCGACCGCACCTCGCGGCCATTTGCGGGCCAGGGCCATGCCCGGATGGCGGCTTCCGCCGCAGGAGAGAACCCGCGCAACTGACGCGCCCGCCCGAGTTGCAATGCTGACAGCATGAGGGACGCAAGCCAAAGCGCATCCTCCGGCCTGTCCGCCAAGGGCGCTATGACAATCTGATGCGCCGAGAGGAGATAGAAAAGGTCCGTTCGGAAGGCACCTGCTGCCACGGCCTCTTCCATAGGGGCACTGTCAGAAGCCACCAGCCGAAAGGCCGCACGACCTTGAGTGTCCAGAAGCAGCTGCTGGGCCGCCAGAGAAAGGTGGGTGACACCGTTGATGTAAATTGTACCTTCGCCGACTTCGGCTAAGGCCCGGTCCAATGTCCGGTCCGTATCGCCATCGCGCAGCGCGTTGACTTCGATGAGGGGCGCTACTGACCGGTCCGACAGATCATGCAGTCGTCGCGCCATGCGGGCCTTGCCCAGACCGGGAGCGCCGCGGATCAGGACAGGAACATCCTGCATTGCCAGATTCGACAGGCGTTCATCGATCTCGCGCGCTACGGTCGAAATACCGGTTTGCTGGCCGTCAATATCTTCATGACCTCTGCGGGCGATCAGGACGAGCCTTTCCAGGAACCGGGGCATGTCGAACGGCTTGGTCAAGTAGTCCGCCGCCCCGGATTTCAACAGGCGCACCGCTTGATCAATCCCGCCCTGCCCGGTGATGAACAGAAACGGCGGTGGGATCGTGGTGCGTTGCAGGGCGTAATACAGATCTTCACCCGTCCCGTCCGGCAGCTTTATGTCACAGACCACAGCGTCCACCCGGCGGCGGGGCGTTCGGATCGCGGGCAAGGCGCGTTGCACCGAACGATGCCAGGACACCTCTGCCTCCTCCAGTTCCAGCCGCTGGACAATCGACGCGCCCATGAATTCGTCATCTTCGACAAGCAGGATATGGCGCCCTTTGAACATCAGCGCACCTCAGCCATCGGCAGCTCGACGGTGATCCTTGTGATCCCCCCGGCCCGTTCATGGCGGATCTGCCCTGCGAGGGCCGCCACGATATCATGCACGATCCGCAGGCCAACCCCGCCGCCCGGTGGCAGAGGTTTTGCCGTCACAAGCCGTTCCAGATCGGCCTCTGACAAGCCCGGACCGTTGTCCTCAATCGTCAGCGCGAACTGCCCTGGCGCCGACACCACGGTGACCCCAAGCTGGCCCTTCGGCCCCGCCGCTGCCGAAGCGTTCAACAACAGGTTCAATGCCACTTGCCGGACGGGTGCTGCGGGCGGGCCGACAAATCCGTCGGCCGGTAGGTCCCATTGCAACATCTGCCCATTGCGGTGGGCTTCCGGCTCAAACAGCAGCTTCAGATCCTCGAAATCTTCTGGCCGCAGCGGTATGCCGGTCCGGTCCAGCCGGTTCTCGTCCAGGATCGCACGAGAGATATCACGCAGATGCGCCAGTCCGCGTTGCAACAGGTCGGCCGTCTGGCGCACTACCTCTGGCCGGTCGCTGAATTTTGTCAGGGTGTCGGTCGCGTTCAGCAAGCCGCCGAGCGGGTTGTTGATTTCATGCGCGAGCGATGATGACAGGCGCCCCAGACTGACAAAACGCTCCCGGTCGGCCAAGCGCCTTTCGGCTTCCGAGCGCGCCTCCACGGCATCGGCCATCGCGTTATAGGTCATGAAAAGCCGTGAGAATTCCGGATCGCTTCTGGGGATTTCAGCCTCTGGAATGGGCCGCAGCGTCCCGGTCGCAGAGTTCATCGCAGAGGACAGCACATCAAGCGGGCGCAAGATGCGTGCCGTCAGGAAATACCCGGCCAAAGACAGGACCAATGTCCCAAACCCGTTGCCAAGCAAAAGGTAAAGGCTCGCGTCCCGACGTTGGGCCAACAGGTCGGACACGTCCATCTCGGCCAAAATCTCACCGATCGGACGCCCCTGATAGGTCAGGGGTGCGAGCACCCGCAAGATCGGCGCACCCGCGATGGACACGTCTTCTGGGGCCACGGCACCTTCGATGAAGTCACCGATCTTGCCATCCACCGGCGCCCGATGCGGGTCGGTCGACGCCAGGATACGGCCAGCCTGATCCGCCACGATGGTCATCACAAGCCTGCGCCCGTCATGGGCCGATCGGGCGCGGTCCAGCGTATCAAACACCTCCCACACATCCTTGCGCAGCACCTGCGGACCAAGCGCCACCGACAGCCCCGAGATATGTTGCAAAGCGGTTTCGCGTAACCGGTCGTCCTGCAAGTGGCTGAGGGATGACAGCACCTGTTGGCTCGCCAGAAGCCCCAGAACGATCATCAAAAGCGCGGTCAGAGCGGGCACTCGGAGCGAAACGTGAATGCGTCGAAACCAGCCCAACATCACGGCGCCCAATGGATGGCTGCCATCCGCACGGCAATGCCGTCGAAAAGCCCGACGCTGCCGGGATCAATGCGGTCGAGATACAACGACGCCAAGGCCGCACGGCCTGTGTCAGTTTCATGCATCCTTTGGATCGTGTCACGGAACAAGACAACGTCTGAATCCGCGCTCCGGTCGCGCCTTGCGGCAAAGGGTGGAAAGCCCAGCCACTCGGACCGGCCAATCACCCGCGTTCCAGCGGTCATGGTGGGCTCGACCTGGGCCAGAACCTCCCAGACATAACCATCCACACTGCCCGAGCGGACCAAACCCGCCGCCACGGCGCGCACGACGTTGCGATGGCCGTAGGTGTAAATGGTGCGTGAAAAGAAGTGATCCGGCGTCTCGCCCATCCGCGCCAGGTCAGACGCGGTCACCAAATATCCGGAATTGCTGTCCGGGTCAGAGAAGGCGTGGATGCCGCCCCGAAGGTCAGTCAGGTTCTGGGCTGGGTCATCAGACGAGACGATCAGGTAGGATCGGTAAAGCGGTTTACCGTTCCAGACCGGCACGCCGATCAGGGACAACTCGCTTTGATGCTGCAGGAAGGGAAAACCGCAGACCCACGCGGCGTCGACCGACCCTTCCAGCAAGGCGCCGGTGATGTCCTGATAGGTCCGCCGCTGCACGAGTTCAATCGGCCGCCCCATGCCCTCGGCCAAGGCAGCATGTAGCCGGTCGATGACCAGCGCGTCATTGTCAAGAAACACCGGAGTCAGGGCGAGGCGGAAAACTGGCTCGGCATGCAGACGACCGGCAACACTGGCTGCCGCCGCTCCGATCAGGACGCCGCGTCGGTTCATGATTGCATCCTCCCTCGCGAACCTTAGGGCCTTGACCCGCAATTGCGCAATCCAAAGACGATGCCGTGATCTTCCCCCGGGTTTCAGACGGTCACATCAAGCACCTCACTGAGATGTTGTCCTGATCACTAAATCGTCTATCGACGATATGCGATCTTTGGAGTGCCTGCATGTTCGACACCGATAGCCAAATTGCTGAACTCGCCAAGGCCCTCGCGCATCCTGCGCATGTCAAGATCCTGCGACTTTTGTTGGCAACGCCAGGATGTATCGGTGGCGATATCGTTGAGGCAGTCGGCCTCGCCCAGTCCACAGTTTCCGAACACCTGAAGATCCTCAAGACCGCCGGGGTGATCACGGGCGAGATTGCCGGTCCGCGGGTTTGCTACGCCTTGAACCCGGATGCCCTGAGCGGACTAAGCAGCTTTGTCACCACGCTGATACGAAGCCGGGATGACGCCTGCTGCCAGCCCTTGCCACCGAATACGAAGGAATGAGCCGTGACCGAAATCGCGCCGAACTATGACACTCCGAATATCGACGACGCACTCTTCCCCGGAATCGACCATGACCGCTTGTTCGCACCGCCCTTGGCGAGCCATCCCCCACGCATCCTGATCCTTTACGGATCCCTGCGCCCGCGCAGTTTTTCGCGCCTTGCGGGCGAGGAGGCCGGGCGCATCCTGAGCCGCCTTGGGGCCGAAGTGCGGTTCTTCAACCCCTCGGGCATGCCGCTGCCGGATGAACCAAGCGCCGACTTGGCGAAGGTAGAAAAACTGCGTGGGCTAGCACAATGGCGCGAAGGCATGGTCCGGTCCTCGCCCGAACGGCATGGGGCCATGACCGGCATCATGAAGGCGCAGATCGACTGGATACCGTTGTCGCAAGGTGCCATCCGGCCGACGCAAGGCAAAACCCTGGCGGTGATGCAGGTCTGCGGCGGATCGCAAAGTTTCAATGCGGTCAACCAGATGCGCGTTCTGGGCCGCTGGATGCGGATGCTGACCATCCCCAATCAATCCTCCGTCCCAAAGGCTTTTCAGGAGTTCGACGAGGCAGGCCGCATGCGACCATCGCCGCTTTACGACCGCATCGTGAATGTCATGGAAGAGTTGATGAAGTTCACGTTGCTGACCCGGGATCGGGCCTACTATCTCGTGGACCGCTATTCCGAACGCAAGGAAAGCGCGGAGGCTCTGATGAAACGGGTGAACCTGTCGCAGGCAATCTAGCCAAGCAACGGTCCGACGCGGAAGCCGGGCCATTCTGACCTGCGTCATATTATAAAGTCTATATATGATGATCGAAAGGGACGGTCTCCGGGCTTAAACGCGGATAAGCGCATAAGCGCAACGGAGGATATCATGCCCATTTCCATCCTCGCCGCCTTGGCTGAACCCACCCGACTTGCAGCGGTTCAAATCCTTGCCGATGGCAGTGAACATTGCGTTTGTGAGTTGATGCGGCGGCTTGATGCATCGCAAAGCCGCATGTCTCGCCACATGCAAACCCTGAAGCAGGCGGGCTTGGTGACAGACCGCCGCGATGCCCAGTGGGTGCGCTACAAGCTTCGGTCAGACCTGCCCCCGGCGACCCGCGCCATCGTAGAGGCAGTGCTTGCGGCAGCTGCAGCTGAAGAAAGGAAAGCAGCATGAATGAGCGTGACACCATTTCTGACCGCGTACCGCGCCCTGAATGGGTTTGGCATTCGGGCCTGATTGCCTTTGTGACCCTGTGGTATGTCGTCTATGGGCAGTCGATCCCGCTGTCTGAATGGATCACCGCCCTGTTCCCGGTGGAACGCCACAGCCACACCGGCGAGGCGATGGCGTTCTTCTTTTACGACGTGCCCAAGGTGCTGCTGCTGACGCTGATCGTCTTTGGCATGGGCGTGGTGCGCAGTTTCTATTCCCCCGAGCGAACCCGCGCTCTGCTGGCTGGCAAGCATGAGGGCGTAGGCAACGTGCTGGCGGCCGGTCTCGGCGTGCTGACGCCGTTCTGTTCTTGCTCGGCCGTTCCTTTATTCATCGGGCTGGTCTCGGCGGGTGTGCCGTTGGGCGTGACCTTTTCTTTCCTGATTTCGGCCCCGATTGTGAACGAGGTGGCCCTGGTGTTGCTGTTCGGTCTGGTCGGCCGGAAAGTCGCCGTGACCTATGCCGCCTTCGGCCTGATAATCGCAATCATCGCCGGATGGGTGATCGGCAAGCTGCACCTTGAGGGCTGGCTACAGGACTGGGTGCGCGACATTCACTCCGGTGCCACGGCCCCGACCGCCTCGGACAGCGAACACCTGACCCTTGTGGACCGCTACAAGCTGGGGATCGAGGCGGTTCGTGAAATTTTCAGGCGGGTCTGGTTGTGGATCATCCTTGGCATTGGCATGGGCGCGCTGATCCACGGCTATGTGCCGCAGGATCTGATGTTGCGGATCATGGGGTCGGGGACAGCGGGCGGCCATGGCGCGTGGTGGTCGGTTCCGGCAGCGGTCCTGATCGGCATCCCGATGTACACCAACGCCGCAGGTGTGATCCCGATCGTCGAGGCTTTGCTGGGCAAGGGCGCGCCCTTGGGCACCGTGCTGGCGTTCATGATGTCGGTCATCGCGTTGTTCCTGCCCGAGATGATCATCCTGCGTCAGGTGCTGACCCTGAAACTGATCGGCGTGTTCGTGGGTGTGGTGGGGATGGGCATTCTTGCCGTGGGCTTTCTGTTCAACTTCTTGTTTTGAAAGGGCGAAAGGAGGGAAATCAAAGTTCTCGGGCCGGGTTGTCCCAAGTGCAAGACCGCGGTTGACCTGATTGGCGCTGCTGCCAAGGAAACCGGGGCCGACTTGCAGTTGACCAAGGTCGAGGGCATGCGACGAGATCGTGGGCTATGGCGTGATGTCCACGCCCGGTGTCGTGATCGGTGGTAAGGTTGTTCATGTTGGAAACGTCCCGTCGCGGGACCAGATCAGGGAGTGGCTGAAATGAATGTGTCCGTTCAAAAAGAACTGGCCGAAGCGCGCGAGGTCTGCCCGACGACCACGCGTCGCCTGCTGGCCGAAGGCGCGCTCTTGGTGGATGTGCGCGAACCCGACGAGGTCGCCGCAGCGGGCTTTGCAGATTGTGAGCAACTGCTGATCCCGATGAGCGAGATCGAGGCGCGCTGGCAGGAAATCCCGCGTGACCGCGATGTGATCCTCGCCTGCGCGGTGGGGGTGCGCAGTCTGAAGGCCACCTATTTCCTGATGTATCAAGGCTATGACCGGGTGGCGAACATGCAATACGGTATGAAACGCTGGGCTGCCCGGGGCTTTCCCGTGACCGGCGATGCTGCTGCCGCAAGTTCAGAGGCGGGCGGGTTGTGCTGCGGTGGCAGCAGCGAGGCCACGCCCAAGGCAGCGGCGACATCCTATTGTGGCGATGGAGCGGGGGCACCCGCCGAATCCGGCGCCACCAGCGGGACCGCAGGCAATACGTCTTCGTGCTGATGACATAGTCAAATAGCGCTGCCCCCTGGATCAGGGGCGGCCCCTCAAACGACAGGGATTTCTGATGCCGGAATACAAGGTTTCTGCCCGACGGATTGACGGTCATGGTTCTGAGGCTACCACCAAGGCGGCCTTGATCGTGCTCGATACCGACATGGCTGGCAGGGCGGATGCCTTCTACCCGGCAGAACTGCTCCTGGCCAGCCTAGCCGCAAGTATCCTGAAAGGGACCGAACGCGTGATGCCGATGCTGGAATTTTCGCTGCGCGGCGTCGAGGTATCGTTGCACGGCATCCGGCAGGACGCCCCGCCGAAGATGATCCGCATCGACTATCAGATTGTGGTGGATACTGACGAGAGCGATCAGTGACTCGACCTGCTGCACCGCAACCTTCAGAAATACGGCACCATTTACAATACTTTGGCCGGGGCGACAGAACTGGTCGGAACCATCTCCCGCAAGGGGGCGTGATGGCCCACGATCACAATCACGCCCCGCCCGCCGACCTTGGCCCGGCCTTTCGCTGGGCGGTGGGCTTGAACGCGGCTTATGTTGTTCTGGAGGCGACAGCTGGTTTCATGACCGGCTCTTTGGCCCTGCAGGCAGATGCGGCGCATAACCTGACGGATGTGGCAGGTCTGTTGATCGCTTGGGGGGCAACGGTGTTGGCCCAACGGGCTGGCACTGCCAGCTACACCTTCGGCTTTGGCCGTTCGACGATCCTTGCCGCCATGCTGAATGCCGCAGCAATTCTGATTGGCGTTGGGTGGTGATCTGGGAAGCCATTTAGCGGTTTTCTGACCCGGTCGAAATCCCCGGTTTCACGGTGATGCTGGTGGCGCTTGTCGGCATCGGAGTCAACACTGGCTCGGCGCTTTTGTTCATATCATCGCGCAAGGGCGATTTGAACGCCAAGGTTGCTTTTCCTGCATATTGCGGCAGATGCGGCTGTGTCGGGGGCGGTCGTGGTGGCAGCGGCCGGCATTCTTTTCACAGACTGGCAATGGCTGGACCCCGCAGTGGCTATTGCAGTTTCGGTTCTTATAGCCTTCACCGCCCGGGGTTTGATGCGCGAGGCCCTGCGATTGGGGCTGGATGGCGTGCCCGAAAGCATCGAGTGGCAGGCGGTGGCGACCTTAATTGGCGACCAGCCTGGCGTCAGCAATGTGCACGACCTGCATATCTGGGCGCTGTCGACCTCGCGCACGGCCTTGGCGGCACATGTCGTCTCGGATGGGGTGGATGCCGACACCTTCCTCGACCATGTGACCGACCAGCTGGAGCACGACTTCGGGATCGGTCACGTCACTCTACAACTCGAAACGTCGCCCTGCGAAAGGGCGGGGGGGTGTCTCGCAACCTGACTTGGCAGGTTTCAAAAAAGCGATCGCTGGAAATCTATCGATGGCGCCAGACTTTGATCGCGGACAGCAGCAAGATGACGCTGAGGCCCGGGATCAGCACTTCGGTCGGCACCACGCCCAACAGCCTGCCGCCGATCCAACTGCCGAGAGCCGAGCCCGCCGCCATTGTCAGCACGAAGGGCAAATTGCGCCCAAGCACCTGAAAGCTACGATCCCGGCTGTAACGCGTGAAGCCCACGATCATTGTGGGCAGGCTGACCATCAGGGACAGTGACCCCGCAAGCTTGATCTCGACTGCAAAAAGAAGAACCAGCGTCGGGATCAAAAGCTCACCTCCGGCAACGCCCATCAAGGAGGCTACGACCCCGATGCCAAAGCCTGCCACGACCCCCGCGATGGCTTGCGCAGCTCCGTCCAGCAATGGCGCCTGCGCCTCAGGGGAATGCGCCAAGAGCAGGATGAGGCCAATCATGACCAGCAAGCCCGCAAGGATGCGATAAAGCGCAGCTGTTCGAAGCCTCAAAGCCCAGCCTGCCCCAAACCACGCGCCGCCAAGGCTGCCCGCCAGCAGGTTGACGATAGCCGTCCAATGCGCCGCAACCAACGACCACGGGATCGTCTGCGACCGGAACGGAAGTGCGGTTGCGACGACGACAAGGCTCATCGCCTTGTTGAGGATCACCGCATCAAGGGCGGCAAATCCGAAGGGCCCGATCAGAAGCGGCAGGCGAAACTCGGCACCACCCAAGCCAATCAACCCGCCAAGCGTGCCAATAACGCAGCCACCCAAGAACGCCAGAAGAAGCCGCCCCAATTTCATCCCCTGTCAGAGCGCCGCGCTGCTCGGCCTTGGGAACTTCATGAGGCGCAATCTTTCGGTGAGCAAGGCCGCTCGTTCAGGCCTCGGCCGCCTTGTCCGTATTCCGGCCAATTTCATCGAGGTTCTTCTGAAGCGCCAGGCGGTTCAGCGAATTCATCGGCAGGCTTACGAAGATTACCAAGCGGTTGCGCAACATGCGGTAGGCTTCGGAGAACGCCAGCCGCCGCTCGATCTCGTTGCCGGTCGCCTGGACCGGGTCGGGCAGGCCCCAATGCGCTGTCATAGGCTGTCCGGGCCAAAGCGGGCACACCTCGGACGCGGCCTGATCACAGACCGTGAAGACGAAATCCATCTTGGGGGCATCCGGACCTGCGAATTCGTCCCAGTTCTTTGAGCGGAACTGGCTTACGTCATAGTTCAACCGTTGCAGCAGATCGGAGGCAAAGGGATGCACTTGGCCCAGCGGGTGCTGCCCTGCCGAGAAGGCTTTGAACTTGCCGATGCCTTCCCGATTCAGGATCGCTTCGGCCATGATCGAGCGTGCAGAATTGCCGGTGCAGAGGAACAATACCTTGTACATGGTCTCTCCTATTCGATGAACAATCGTTGCTTTGGGGTGCCGGTCTGCGTTGGCCGGCGGGCGTGAAAGGGATCAAGGGTGTTTGGGTGCCAGCCTGAGGGCCGCAAGCCAGTTCAGCGCGGCCATCAGCCCAGCCGTCGCAAGGCATAGGGGAAGGCCGCCGATTTGATAGCTGACGCCGGACAGCAGCGTTCCCAACAAGCGGCCAGCGGCATTGGCCATGTAGTAAAAGCCGACGTCCTGACTGACCCGGTCTTCCTTGGAAAAAGCAAGGATCAGGTAGGAATGGACCGAGGAGTTGATCGCAAAA
>JAYSQA010000339.1:0-2801 GCA_043721775.1 Rhodobacterales bacterium | reverse complement strand
CAAAGACCGGCACGACGTCCTGAGCCACTTCGCCGCAAACCCCGACACCATCACCCACAGCAAGAACCACCCCCCGCAGCAACACCCGGCCGGTTACGGTGAACCGGGGGTGGGCACCCGCCCCCGGCCTTTCGGGTAACCCTGCCACGACAATCCCAAAAGCATTCAGCCAGCGCCCCATGTCGGGCGCTGGCTGATGGCGTTATAGCCTTGAAAACCCTGACCTAGCGCGCGGCAAACCGCTGTTGAACCCGCAGATATTGCCGCCGGTGCGCATCGGTATCAGCCAAGCCATCCAACGCGGATGTGATCGCGCCGCGCAGCACGTCATCCTGTTCGACACGGCGCAACGTGTCCGCAGCATTCGACAAAAGCGCCGATCCCACCGAGGTCAGCAAAAGCCGCGCCGAACTTGCCCCGACTGCGGTTTTCAACCGGTCAATCAGATCGCCGCTGTCCGCCAGCACGACCGGAGCGTTCAATCCACCGCCCAGCCGCTTGTCCAGCTCACCGGCATAACCCGTCAGCGCCACGAAGTTCTGGCGCAACTGGTCCAGTTCCAGTTGAACCGCGCTGTCGAAGCGGGGCGCAGGCTGCACGGCTGCAACGGGAGGCTGCGCCGCCTGCATCAGGACGCCGCGCAACTGCTCGCGCAGCGTGGCCACATTGTGCCGCGTGCCGGCCAGCGCGTGACCCGCCGCCGAAAGCCGGGTTCGCAGGTCAGGGTCCTTCTGCAACAGCCGCAGCGCATCGACGACCGCCGTATCAGAATCGCGGTTGACCACCATCGCCGCATGGGTGCTGGCCAGATAGCCAATCGTCGCACTCTCCATCGGGCCGATGGCCAGCAATACCGCGCCCGAGGCCAGACACTCCGGCGTCTTGTTCGCCATGCTGTAGCGGACATAGCGCAGGGTTTCGGCATCATAGTTATAAGCAATCACCACAACATCGGCCCCGCACAGCCAAGCGCGATAGCCTTCGGGTGTCAGGGTGTCAGAGCCGATCGTGGTATGCTTGAACGGGGCAAACAGCGCGCCGCTTTGATCCAGCCACCATTTCTGGGTGTTGATCTCCAGCCGGATGTCCATGCCGGCATCGGCCAGACGTTCCACCGCGCTGGCCACGCGCAGCACGCTGTCGCGTGTCATATCCGCCGCAAGACCGCCGGAATAGCGCACCAGCAGCGGCCCTGCGGCATGTTTGCGGGGGGCGGGCCAGTCAGCAGGATTGACTCCATTGGCGATGGGCACGAAGTTGACGCCATACCGCGTTTTGAAGGCCTCCGACATCGCCGAGCAGATCGACAGCCGCGTCACCGACTGCGCGAACAGCTTTTCAACATCGGGCAGCAGCGCCCTCGCCTGAACTGTGTCCGTCTCGGCAAGGCGGCTTTGCCAGTCGTCCATTACCCAGGTGACCAGGGGCAGCTTCAGTTTCTGGATCAGATCCATCGCGAACTGGTGCAGCCATGTCACATCGGGAACCGGGCGGTACAGGATGACATCGGCGTTAAAGGCGGCAACCTCGCGCAGGATGGTGGCGCGCGGGGTGTGGATTGTGCTGTAGCCGCCGTCTGCCAAGGGGCGCACAAGAGCTAAGGAATCCATGCCGTGGCGGGCAATTTGCAGGATGCGGTCTTTCGGCCACTGGCCCAGCAGGTTCGACTTGATCTCGCCGGTGGCGGTGCCATTGCCCATCGGCGTCATGTCGAGAACCAGCAGGTTGGGGAATTTGGCAGCGTTCTTTTTCGCTTGTCCGGCTTCGTTTTCAGCCGCAACCACTTCGGGCGATTTGGCCAGCGGGAACAACGAGGCAAAGGGAACGCGGTCGAACACCTTCAGCTTGCCACCGATGCCAGCGTTGTAGATGCGCTGGGTCGTCTGCTCCTCCAGCACCTTGCGCGCCTCGGCATAGGCCTCGACCATCTTTTCGACTTGCGGGTCGTGCCAGCGAAAGCCCTTGCCGAAATAATCAGGGTCGAAGTGGTTGGGGTCGTCGGACTTCATGTCCAGAACGCCCACGCTGTAATCCTTGCCCTCTTGCGCATCTTTTGGGATGTCATAGCTGGCATCGACCCCGATCAGATAGATTTCCTCAAACCCCAGATATGTCGCCAGTTGCATCATCGAGAAGGTGACGGTGCAGCCGGTGTATGTGATCTTGTCGGCTTCCAGCGAGAAGTCAAAACCGTGGGGATAGCTTTTGCGCGGACGGTGATTGTAGAATATCGTGTCGTCGGACTTTTCGAACATATAGCCAAGATAAGACGGGAATAACTTGATCGGGCCCTTGAATTCATTGATCCATTTGGCACGGTCTTCGGCAACAAGGTGGTCTTCCACCACGTAGAACGTTGGCTTCCAATTCAGATCGGCGACTTTCAGGAAGAAGCCGTTGACCGCAAAGGTGACGTCATTCTTTAGCATAGACAGGTCGGTTTGATTAAGACTGGGACCGTTGCCAATCAGAAAGCAACGCTTGCTGCCCTTGAAGCGTTCGCGCAGCGCGCGCAGCTTGGGGCGATAAACCGCGTCAAGGTCATGTTTGTAGATTTCGATGACATGCTCGATCCCTTTGATCTTGTCGGCGACGGGGATCTTGTCAGTCGGCAGATAGATCGGAGCACGCGACGGAAGTTTCTGGAGCAACAGTTGATACTGCTCTTCAAGATCCGTCTCATCTGCCATCGTCGAATTCTTTATAATCAATTCCTGATGTCCTTGTGGGGTGCGGCATCACCCGTTCAAAAACCCAGCCAACCGCTCAATGGCTTCATAGCTGGCCCGGATCACCGCATC
>JAYSQA010000338.1:0-6523 GCA_043721775.1 Rhodobacterales bacterium | reverse complement strand
GGTCTGTCCGAAACACCGTGGAAGGGGCTGACCGCCCCAACACAGATGCTGCCGGTGCCACGGTCGCGCAGAACGGACGCCTCGGGTTCTGACGTCGCCGCTCACTTTGCTCGACAGACTTGATCTGGGATCAAATCGCGCTCATCGTGCATGGATCGCGGCTCCAATTGGGGGGTTTCGATTGAATCATTGCGTTTCGGGACCGGACACCATGGAATACTTTGATTTGGGCAGCTTTGCGCGCCCGGTTACCACCACGTCCGAAACCGCACAGCGGTGGTTCAATCGTGGCCTGATCTGGATATATGGCTTCAACCATGAAGAGGCCATTCGTTGCTTTCAAAACGCGGTGGCCGCCGATCCGGGCTGTGTGATGGCCCACTGGGGCATGGCCCATGCCATTGGCCCCAACTACAACAAGGTCTGGGGGTTTTTCACCCCGGCCGAGCAGGGCGCGGCCCTGATCCTCGCACATGCCGCAATCGCCGCAGCACAGGCCCACTCCGCCGCACCCGTCGAACGCGCCTTGATCGCAGCCCTCGCCGACCGCTTTCCAACCGCCCCCGATGTCGGGGATTTCACGCCGTGGAACGACCGCTTTGCCGCCGCGATGCGCGGGGTCCACAACCGTTTTCCCGACGATCCGGACGTCACCTCGATCTTCGCTGAAGCGCTGATGAACCGAACGCCGTGGATGCTGTGGGACACCGCCCGTGGATGCCCGGCCGAAGGCTCCTCGACTGCCGAAGCGCAGGCCTTGCTGGAAACCACCTTCGCCCAAAGCCCGGCCGCATGGGATCACCCCGGGCTTTTGCACATGTACATCCACCTGATGGAGATGTCGCCAACGCCGGAAAAGGCACTGCGCCACGGCGACAGGCTGGTCGATCTGGTGCCCGACGCCGGACACCTTGTGCACATGGCAAGCCATATTGACGCTTTATGCGGCGACTATCAAAACGTGGTGCGCCGTAACCGCGCGGCGTCGCGGGTCGACGCAAAATACTTCGCTCAAGCCGGGGGCGAGAACTTCTACACCGTCTACCGCATCCACAACCTGCATTTCCAGATTTACGGTGCGTTGTTTCTGGCCCAGATCACCCCTGCACTGGCTGCCACCGACGCGCTTGCCGCAACCCTGACGGATCCGGTCGTGCGCCACTTGCCCGAATTGTTTGAGGCCTTCGTGGCCATGAAGCCCCACGTCCTGATCCGCTTTGGTCGCTGGTCCGATATCGTGGCTTTGCCTTTCCCGGCAGATGCGATCCTGTACAGCTATACCACGGCGATTCTGCACTACGCCCGCGCTGTGGCCTTTGCAAACCTGTCCCGCCCCCTTGAGGCCGAGGCCGAACGTGACGCCTTTCTTCGCGCCAAAACCATGGTTCAAGACGACCGCATGGTGTTCAACAACCCCTGCTCCGGGGTGCTGAAGGTCGCTGAACAAATGATGCTGGGCGAACTTGCCTATAAATCCGGCCAAATTGACGCGGGTCTTGCGCACCTGCGGCAGGCGGTTGTGCTGGATGACGCGCTTTTGTACGACGAACCCTGGGGTTGGATGCAACCGACCCGCCACGCGCTGGGTGCCCTGCTGATGGACGCGGGCCATTACGCAGAGGCCGAGGCCGTCTACCGCGCCGACCTTGGCCTTGATGCCACCCTGCCGCGCCCCAGCCAGCACCCCAACAATGTGTGGAGCCTGCACGGTCTGGATGAATGTCTGCGCCGCCGTGGCGAAAGCTCCGAACGCGCCCATCTGCATCACCTGTTAGCTCAGGCCATGGCCCGCGCCGAAGTGCCAATCACCGCCTCATGCTTTTGCCGCGCCCAGCTCAATTCAACCCCGTCGTCACAACCCAAGCCCTTTCGCATGCCCGGTTGATCCGCTGTCAAGGACGGCAAGCACCTTGCGTTCAGGCGTTCTGAGGCCACGGGATCAATAGGGGCGGCACAACATCGGACAGACCGGAGGATGCTCGCCGATTTCGATCGTGCGGACCCTAGTCGGCGAAACCCCGGATCAGGTTTGTACACCAGGAAAATACCGCAGCATCATCGTGGTTAAAGGCAAAGTCGAAGGCAAACCAGACAGCATAGAGCCCAATCCGGTCGATTACTTCCGCGCCATGCTTCGCCAGAATCAATTGCATCAGATAGTCATGGTCTGCCTGTGAAGACGACTTGGTGGCCAGAAGAAAATGACAAGCCCCGGCAAGATCCATGACATGGTCACCAATCCGCGTGGTGAAGCTGAAATCAATCAGGCCGGTCACCTGCAAGTCGTCGTTCATCATGACATTCGGCGGCCAGATGTCGCCATGAACAATGCAACGGGCCGGATCGGGGATGGCCTCAAGTCGCGCAATGAAGCGCCGTGCAATCCCGGCAAGGCCCGGAACCGCGGCCGCCAGCACGTCATCCTCGGCCGCCTTTCGCACGCGCGCGGTCAGGTAGTCCGACCATCTGTCGCAGCGCCTTGGCTGATCCAGAAGCAGATCACCAAAGGCCTCGCCCGGTGCGGTTGCGATGGACATGGCCTCGGCGGCGGCAAGATAGGCCCTGAGCGCGGTCGCGCGCCTTGTCCCCGAAAGCTTTGGCAGCAATGCCGCCATCGACTGGCCCGCGATCCGGTCCTCGATCACGAACAACTGCCCATCTATCCTTGAGATTTCGAGGACGCGCGGCACGGCAAAGGGAAGCGGCGGCAGGTTCGCCGTGAACGCTGCTCGCGCGCGAACCTGGGTCTCGCTGCCCGCCTCGGGTCTCGGAATGCGCAGGATCTGCGTCTTTCCCAGCGTATAGATCGTGCTTTCCCAACCCGAGCCCAGAAGGTCAGCATCGGTCACGCCAAAAGCCGCCGTCACTGCGTCGTTCATCGCGGCCCCCTCGCCATTCACTTGGGTACTTCGGTCACCAGCAGAGTCTTGTAGATCGCGATCGCTTCTTGGTTCCCCAGTCCCATGTCCATTGCCCGCCGGAAGTAGCCGGCGACAAAATCCGGGATGTCGGACGAGATGCCCGCATCCCGCGCCTGCATCTGGATGCGGGCCAGCGCCTCGCCCCAGACCTGAAGTGTCGCGGTGGGGTGATCGTAGTCTGCGTCCTTGATGATCCGGGCCAGTTTGCGGGTGTAGGCGTCGGCGTCGGCTGGGGCGGGTTCGGCCGGGAAGAGGTCAATGAACTCCTGCAGGTCGATGCCCTGTGCCCGGCAGATATTTGCAGCATGGGTGACACCGATGAATTGCACGTAGGACATTGTCAGCCATGCGAAGTCGAGTGCGGCGGCGGCCCCGACCTGCTCACCCACGTTGCGCACTTTTCCGGCAAGGCAGTCCAGAAGCGGGCCTGCGACCTGCCACGCCAGCGCGTCACCTGAAATGAGAACCTCACCCATTTTGGTGCCGATTTCATCTGGCCCACAAAGGATCGCGCCATCGAGATAACGCGCTCCCTGCGCACTGACCCAGACCGAAAGCTCCTCGGCTTCGCGCGGGGTCCCCGTGGTCAGATTTACAATTGTTCGCCCGGCGAGATGATCAGCCAGGCCCGTGGTCTCCAGAAGTGCATGGGTGGACACATAGTTGTCGATGCAGACCAGCACGACGGGACTGGCGGCAATCGCGTCCTTCAACGCATCCACGGCCGTTGCCCCGATATCCGCCAGCGCCCGTGCCTTTTCAGGCGAGCGATTCCACACTGTAACCCCATGCCCAGACGCCAAAAGTGCCCTCGCAAGGGCCGAGCCCATCAACCCCAATCCGATGCAGGTCACCGCGGTCATCGGCCCTCTCCTTCAGATACCCGCAAAGGATGACACACACTTGCGTATTCGCCAATCGAAATTGGGGCATTGTCGATTTTCCTATTGCGACGGGGAATAAAAAGTGCAACGGTCGCGATCATTGCGCTTTTCTGTGACCGTGGCAGAGCGCTGTGAAGCGCCGCCATTCCACCCCGCCAAGGATTTTCGGAAACACCGTTGCAGAGTCCGCTTTCGACCGTTCAACCCTGCTATTCGCCCATCGTGGTGGAACGGCGGGTCTGTACCGGTACTGCGCCGCCGCATGGCTGCTTCGAGCCGTTTTTGATGATTGCTGCGCTGCAAAAGTATTGCGGCGAGGGCGTGGAACGGGCTTTCGCGGCAGGCAGCATCAATATCCGCCTGGCCGAGCGGTTTCAACGGATCGATGCAATATTTGCGTGAAACAGCTCCGGGGGTGTTTCGCAGTCAGCTTCCTTCGGATGCGCATGTAACCTTCTTTCAGGGATGCAGGCCGACCTCTGCGGCAGAGGCGGTGGCTTGCCTTTCTGGCACAAGAATGTCAGTTTGACGGGGCTTACGTGGGGCAAGCCATGGCAATTTTGATCGTCGACGGGGTACAGGTTGCAGGCGATGATCGGTTGGCCGATCTCCTGTGGGAGACCGATCCCGCGATTTTCAGCTTCATATTTGGCGAATTGCAAGTCTGGCGTCGTCTGTTCCCGCAGGAATGGACCGCCTCTTGCAGTACTCAGCAGGATGACGAAACACGGGTTGCGCTGGTGGGCAATAGGGTTGTCGGACTGGTCAACAGCTTTGCCGGGGCCGAGGTTGCCTCCCGCTTTGCCATAACGATGGCGCGGCAACTGGCTGCACTGGATGCACTCGACAGTTTACGGCAGCATACGAGGCTATGGAATGGCTGTTTCCCAGAGTTCCGGACGAGGCGCTGTATATTCTTAACATCGTGGTAGCCGAAGAAATGCGCGGCCAAGACCTTGGGCGACGATTGATCGCCGAGGCGGTGACGAAGGCGCGTCGGCTCGGCCTGCGGGCTGTGCATCTGGACACGGCGTCGGACAACCCTGCAATGCGGTTCTACCAACGCGTCGGGTTTCGCGCCGTCGTCGAAAGTCGGGCGATGAGCCTGCCTGATGGGGTGGCCGTGCCAAACCATCTGCGCATGGTGCTGGATGTTACGGCGAACGCGCCGTGAGGCACCCAGCGCGTCTTTTACAAATGCCGGGCGTCTGTGGGGTGATATCTGGTGATTTGACTGTGACGAAGGGGCCATAAATGCGGCTCTGCTGCAGCAGAGCCGCGCTGCGGTCAAAACTGATCTCTCAGAATGATCAACTTCGCCAGGACCGCAGCCGACCGCTTAGAGCGAGCCGCTGGATGAATTGATCATTTCGTGATATAAATGCTTGGCAGGGTTGTGTGCATGCTGGCGTTGTCTGAGAAAGCCAGCCGTGCCGTGTTGATGTGTTGCCGTAACTTTGATCGTTTCACGGGTACTCCAATGAGATTGAACAAATTCATGGGGCAATGATGGCGAAACACCCTCACTTCGATGCCCGGTGCCTTGCGCTGTTCCTTGCTTTCCTTTGGGTTGGACCGACAGAAGTCATAGCGTCAGAGTTGCTGGATGCGACGATGGCCGGAGACGTCGGGGGCGTCACGGCTGCGCTTTCGGCGCGGGGCCGACGTCAACGAGCCTGGCCCCTCGCCGATGACCGCGCTGCACATGGCCGCCGCCCGAGGCGCGGTCGACATTGTGGTGCTGTTGATCAACGCCGGGGCCGATGTCGACGCCGAAGCGGGCGTAGGTCAGAGCTCGGTGCATACCTTGCATTTGGCGACCCAGTTCCATCACCCGACAGTCGTCGCCCTGTTGCTTGGCCATGGGGCTAAAGTGGATGCGAAGGATTCCCTTGGTGATCCTGCTTTATTGCTGGCCGCAAAGCCGGGCTACGCTGATATCGCCGAACGGCTGTTGCCGGGCGGCGCCGATCCGCTGGCGGGAGATGCCAGCTATGGTGACAGCGCCATCTACATCGCCGCCATGCACGGATATCTCGATGTTGTGAAACTGATGGTTTCCAAGGGTGTTGACGTGAACCCGCAGAACCCCAGGACCGGCGAGACCCCACTTTGGGTTGCGGCGATGGACAATCGGGTCGAAGTCATCGAGTTTCTGCTCGCGGACGACGCGGACCCGAACATTGCCGACGGCACGGGGCAGACACCGATCCAGATGAGTAACTATTCGCAAGTTCAGGAATTGCTGCGTGCATCTGGGGCGAATGAATAGCAGTCCGGGCCTTCCTTGCCTCGATCCGTCGATTGCGAGCGCCGCCGTCATGTGCATGACCGCCAACCATGCCGGAACTGAATAAAACCAGCTCGACAGGGCTGCCTCAAGTGCCGAAAAACGTCCCCAACGGGCCGGGTCAGGCACCGCCACTTCGTTGGCGCCGCCCAAAGCCGGGCTGCGGCGAGACAGAAGCCGCCATCCGGGACGAAAAACGCTTGAACCTGGGGCAGCGTCAGACAATTTTGCCCTCAAACGGCAGACCACTTGGGGAATGTCGGCTATGCTGTGCCAGTGTTCGTCACCTGACGGACGATTCCCATTCTCGATGCCTTGTGCCATGCTCTGTGGATGAGACGAGATGATATCTGCCTTTACCTTGGCCCCGCTGATCGTGCGCAGCTTGAAGCTCTGCGGACGGACCGAAACACGTCTCGCAAGGTTGT
>JAYSQA010000337.1:0-10147 GCA_043721775.1 Rhodobacterales bacterium | reverse complement strand
GAATGCCCGACCAGCAAAAACGGCAGGGCAGAGAAAACCCGCCTCAGACCCACCCGCATGGGAAACCGTTCTGCCCGACAGACCTCTTCAGCAGCCTGCTAACCAGCCGTCAGCACGCCGCCAGATGCGCTTGCACCACCGGGGTCACATCACCGGCATGGGTGATCGAAACCATATGTCCCGCCCCCGCCACCGACAGCCGCGCCACCTTGGGCAAACGCCGCGCCAAGGCGCGGTGCACGGCTGCGATGATCGGCGGGCTGTCAGCACCGTCAATCAGCAAAACCGGCACCCGGACCCCCTCCAGCCCACCGGGGCGCAGCAGGCCTGCCGCGTCATCGAGCAGAACCGGATTCTGCGCCTCGATCAGGTGGATGCGGTCGGACAGATAGTCCCGGGTGCGCGCGGGCATGGCCTCCAAAGGCTCACCGTTGCCCCAATCACCATGGAACATCCGCAACGCCGCCTCGCGGTCGCCTGACAGGATCAGGCTGGCGAAATCAAGGTGGCGGGCGCGGAAGGTCGCGTAGGCCGGGTCAGCAATGGCAGCGGCAAAGATTACAGGCTCTACCAGCGTCAGGCTGCGCACAAGGTCTGGCCGCATCAGTGCCATGCGCAGGGCGACAGTGCCACCGAACGAATGGCCGAACAGGTCAATCGGCCGCCCCTGCCCCAGCTTCGCCGCCATGGCGACAGAGGATGCCGCAGCCTCGGCATGCAGGTCAGCCACACCATCCCAGGCCGCAGCCTTGCCGTGGCCAATCTGGTCGATGGCGGTCAGGGTCACGCCCTCCAACCGCTCGGCCAGACCACTCCACGCGCCGGAGTGCGCCAGCGAGCAGTGCAGCGCCAGAACCGGGCGCGCGCCGCCCCGGGCCCAGGTGCGGTGCGGCGGCAAAGCCTCCAGCATGACGTCATCGGCGATCAGGTCATCGCCAGTGCGGAATTCAGGCATTCAAAGCTTTCCGGACAGGTGCAGGTCAAGATCCTCCAGCCGGTCCTGACCCCAGAACCGCTCTTCGCCCACAATGATGAACGGAACGCCGAATACACCGCGCGCCACCGCCTCATCAAGGTTGCTGACGTAAGACTCCGCCGCTTGCAGCATGTAACGATCTGAAATTGCGGGGTCAAAGCCGTAATGGGCCAGAATGGCCTTGATCACGTCATCGTCCGCGATGTTGCGGCCCTCGGCCCAGACGGCGCGGGGGAAGGCCTGCACAAGGCCCGGAAGGTCACCGCCGCCCGCCTTGATCGCCGCCAGAACGGCATAGGCGGAAGGGGCCGGGTTTACCGGGAAATGGATGGGCCGCAGGTCCAGCGTCATGTCCAAACGTTTAGACCAGCGGCGCAGTTCTTGCAGACGGTATTCCTTGCGGCTTTCGTGCCGCTCGGCCAGGATCTTGCCGCCGGTGCGCGGGAACAGCGCCGGGCCGTCCAGTGGAATATAGCGGATCGCGATGTTGTGGCGGGCGGCAATCGCTTCAAGCCGGTTGCCCATCAGGTAGCAGAACGGCGAAATCGTCGCGAAGAAGTAATCAATCTGGACCATCTGACGCGCCCCCCTGCCCCAAGCTTTTCTAGACCCAACCTTTGCAAGACCCTAGAAGGTTGATAAGCGGTGTCAACGTCACGATTCCGTCACGCAAGCCCGCAACGCCTGACACTGAGCGCCAAGGATACCTTATGCCTGTCATCACCGAGCCGAAGCTTATTGCCGGCAATGCCAACATGACTTTGGCCAAAGCCATCGCCCGTCGCATGTCGATGCATCGCGGCATGTCCGTCAACCTTGTCGACGCCAGGGTCGAACGCTTCAACGATCAGGAGATTTTCGTTGAGGTTTACGAGAATGTCCGGGGCGAAGACATGTACATCATCCAGCCCACCTCGAACCCGGCGAATGACAACCTGATGGAATTGCTGATCATGTCGGATGCGCTGCGCCGGTCGTCCGCCGACAGGATTACCGCCGTCATCCCATATTTCGGCTATGCCCGCCAAGACCGCCGCGCCAAGGCCCGCACGCCGATCTCGGCCAAACTGGTCGCCAACCTGATAGCTGAAGCCGGGATTGACCGGGTTCTGACGCTGGACCTGCACGCGGCGCAGATTCAGGGGTTTTTTGACATTCCGGTGGACAACCTGTACGCCTCGCCGGTGTTTGCCTTGGATATCGAGCACAATTTCAAGGACAAGATGGCCGACATCATGGTCATCTCACCCGATGTTGGCGGTGTGGCGCGGGCGCGGGAATTGGCCAAGCGGATCAACGCCCCGCTCGCCATCGTCGACAAGCGGCGCGAGAAGGCCGGGGAAGTGGCAGAGATGACGGTGATCGGCAACGTCGAAGGCAAGGTTTGCGTCATTGTCGACGATATTTGCGATACTGCCGGGACTCTGTGCAAGGCTGCGGATTTGCTGATGAAAAGCGGGGCCAAGGAAGTGCATGCCTATATCACCCACGGGGTGCTGTCGAACGGAGCCGTGGCCCGGGTGGCAGGTTCAGCGATGAAGTCGCTGGTGATCACCGATTCCATCGAGCCGAGCGAAGAGGTGCGCAATGCCGCCAACATTCGCATCGTACCAACCGCACCGATGTTTGCCCAAGCCATCCTGAACATCTGGAATGGCACTTCGGTGTCATCATTGTTCGAGACGGAAACCCTCGTGCCGATTTATGAAGGCATGTACCAGCGCAACTGACGGCGCCCGAGGCATGGGCAGACTGCCCATCCTACCTAAATCAAGCAATCTCCCAGTCGTCATCGTCGCGCAGGGCACCGATCGCCGTCCATTCGGCACGGACGCGGGCAATGCGGGTATCGCCCCAGGTCTTGAACACCAGTTCAAACCCGTTCCGCGTGACGTTCTCGGCCGAGATATCGGCGCGTGACGTGTGCCTGTGGTCAATGTCCCACATTGAAATGCCGACCATCACCACGGGTTCTTGCGTGAAAGCCTCTTTGAAGGTCACGACATGCCGACTTTCGCGTTCGCCCTGCCCCGTCCACATCGGTCCGCCATCCGCAAAGTCCGAGAACAGGACCTTCTCGCCTCGGTCAATGCCGATCTTACCAGAAGTGATGCGTTTCATGCCTCAGCGCCTTTGTTGTGCATGCCAGTGCAGCAGGGGATGTCATAATCTCGTTAACAAATTGGCAGAAAAACAAAAGACCCCGCAAGCGCAGGGCCTTTACCGTTTTTCAGACCGCGTTTGATCAGTGCGCTGCCAAGGACGCTTTCAGCGCCACCAGATCGGCCACCGTCTTGTCTGCCGCATCGCGGTTGGGGTTGACGGCAGCCGCTTCGGAGGCGTCTGCCAGCAGTTTGTCCAGCATCGCGGGCGTCGCCTCTTCCACCGGAACGGCAAGTTCGGCCAGAACCGTAACACCGCTAGCACTGACTTCGGCAAACCCACCGGTCACCACATAGGCCTTGGCGCCCTCAGCGCCAATCGCGCGCAGGATGCCGGGACGCAACCCCACGAGGACGGGCGCGTGCCCCGCCATCGCGGTCAGGTCGCCCTCGGCGCCCGGGATCTGAACCTCGGTCGCAGCGAGGGACGCCAGACGGCGTTCCGGGCTGACGAGGTCGAATTGCAGGGTGCCTGCCATGATGCCCTCTTACGCTGCGGCCGCAGCCAGACGCTGGGCCTTTTCGATGACTTCCTGAATGCCGCCCACCATGTAGAAGGCCGCTTCCGGCAGATGGTCGTATTCGCCGGCAACCACCGCTTTGAACGACTTGATGGTTTCTTCCAGCGGAACCTGCTTGCCGTCCGAGCCGGTGAAGACCTTTGCCACGTCGAAGGGCTGGCTGAGGAAGCGCTGAATCTTGCGGGCGCGGGCCACGGTCAGTTTGTCTTCTTCGCTCAGTTCATCCATGCCAAGGATGGCAATGATGTCTTGCAGCGACTTGTAGCGTTGCAGAACGGTCTGGACCGAGCGGGCGACGTTGTAATGCTCTTCGCCAACGATCCGCGGGTCCATCAGACGGGAGGTGCTGTCCAATGGGTCAACGGCCGGATAAATCCCAAGTTCCGAGATGGCGCGCGACAGGTTGGTCGTGGCGTCAAGGTGGGCGAACGAGGTCGCAGGTGCCGGGTCGGTCAAGTCATCGGCAGGCACGTAGATGGCCTGCACGGAGGTGATCGAACCGTTCTTGGTCGACGTGATGCGTTCTTGCAGCAGGCCCATATCGGTTGCCAGCGTCGGCTGATAGCCCACGGCTGAGGGGATACGACCCAGCAAAGCCGACACTTCCGAACCGGCTTGGGTAAAGCGGAAGATGTTGTCGACGAAGAACAAAACGTCCGTGCCCGACTGGTCGCGGAACTGTTCGGCAATGGTCAGACCAGACAGGGCCACACGCAGGCGCGCACCCGGCGGTTCGTTCATCTGGCCGTACACAAGGGCCACTTTCGACTTGGTCAGATCGTCCAGGTCGATAACCTTGGAGTCGATCATTTCGTGGTACAGGTCGTTGCCCTCACGGGTACGCTCACCCACACCGGCGAACACGGAATAGCCAGAGTGCACCTTGGCGATGTTGTTGATCAGTTCCATGATCAGAACCGTCTTGCCCACGCCAGCGCCGCCGAACAGGCCGATCTTGCCGCCCTTGGAGTAGGGGGCCAGAAGGTCGATGACCTTGATGCCGGTCACAAGGATCTGGCTTTCGGTCGCCTGCTCGTCAAACTTTGGCGCCGGGCGGTGGATCGAGCGATACTCGGTCGCGTTGACCGGGCCACGTTCGTCAACCGGCTCGCCGATGACGTTCAGGATGCGGCCAAGCGTGGCGTCGCCGACCGGAACCATGATGGGCGAACCGGTGTCAGACACCGCAGCGCCGCGCACCAGCCCTTCGGTGGCGTCCATGGCGATGCAGCGGACAGTCTTTTCGCCCAAGTGTTGGGCTACTTCCATCACCAGCTTCTTGCCGTTGTTATCGGTGATCACAGCGTTCAGAATCGCCGGCAGAGCGCCATCGAACTGCACGTCGACCACAGCGCCGATCACCTGCGTGATTTTACCTTGTGACATAACGTCTCTCCGGTTCCTCAGAGCGCCTCGGCGCCCGAAATGATTTCGATAAGTTCCTTGGTGATCGCAGCCTGACGCGAGCGGTTGTACACGATGGTCAACTTGTTGATCATGTCGCCCGCGTTACGGGTGGCATTGTCCATCGCAGACATCCTGGCACCTTGTTCAGATGCCGCATTCTCCAGCAGCGCGGTGAAGACCTGGGTTGCCACGGCACGCGGCAGCAGGTCGGCCAAGATCGCCTCTTCCGACGGCTCGTAGTCATACGAGGTCGAAGGAGCAGCGGCGCCTTCAAAGTGTGCCGGGATCACTTGCTGTGCGGTAGGTATCTGGCTGATCACCGACTGGAAGCGGTTGTAGAACAGCGTCACAACATCGCATTCGCCAGCGGCAAAGCGGGCCAGAATGTCGCGGGTGATGTCACGCGCATTGACGTAACCCACGCGCTTCACTTCCGTCAGGTCAACATGGCCGACGTAGTACTGGCCATATTCCCGCTTCATCTGCTCACGGCCCTTTTTGCCGACGGTCAGGATCTTGATCGTCTTGCCTTGGCCCCGCAGTTCGGCAATCTTCGCCTTGGCCAGGCGGACGATGGTGGTGTTGAAACCACCGCACAGCCCGCGCTCTGAGGTCATCACGACCAGAAGATGCACTTTGTCCGCGCCACTCCCGGCCAGAAGCCGGGGAGCGCCATCGCTGGAGCCTGCCGAGGCGGAAAGCCCGGCCATCACCGAAATCATCCGCTCGGCATAGGGCCTTGCAGCAACTGCGGCATCCTGGGCTCGGCGAAGTTTCGCCGCTGCCACCATTTGCATGGCCTTCGTGATCTTGCGCGTGTTCTTGACGCTGCTGATCCGGTTCTTCAAGTCCTTCAAGCTGGGCATTTTGCTGCTCCCGGACCTGAATTACGCGAAGTCTTTGGCGTATGCGTTCAATTCTGCCCGGATCGCTTTTTCCAGATCACCGGCAACCTTGCGGTCGTTGTTGGTGATGTCTGCCAGCAGTGCAGCGCCAGCGGTGCGCAGGTGCTTCAGCAAACCAGCTTCATAGCGGCCCACATCGCGCACCGGCACCTTGTCGAGATAGCCATTGGCCCCGGCGAAGATCACGCAAACGATTTCGGCAGTGGTCAGCGGTGAATATTGCGGCTGCTTCATCAGTTCCGTCAGACGCGCACCACGGTTCAGCAATTGCTGAGTGGACGCGTCAAGGTCGGAGCCAAACTGCGCGAACGCCGCCATTTCGCGGTACTGCGCCAGTTCCAGCTTCACCTTGCCAGCCACCGACTTCATGGCGTTGGTCTGGGCGGACGAACCGACCCGCGACACCGACAGACCAGTGTTCACGGCCGGGCGGATGCCTTGGTAGAACAATTCGCCTTCAAGGAAGATCTGACCATCGGTGATCGAGATCACGTTCGTCGGAATGAAGGCTGAGATGTCGCCGCCTTGGGTTTCGATGATCGGCAGAGCCGTCAACGAGCCCGAACCGAAGTCGGCGTTCAGCTTGGCCGAACGCTCCAGCAGACGCGAGTGCAGGTAGAACACGTCGCCCGGATAAGCTTCACGGCCCGGCGGGCGGCGCAGCAGCAAGGACATTTGACGGTAGGCGACGGCCTGCTTGGACAGATCGTCATAGATCATCAGGGCGTGACGGCCATTATCGCGGAAGAATTCGCCCATCGCAGTTGCAGAGAAGGGGGCAAGGAACTGCATCGGCGCCGGGTCAGATGCGGTGGCGGCCACGACGATCGTGTAGGCCATCGCACCGGTTTCTTCCAGCTTCTTGACCAGCTGCGCCACGGTCGAGCGCTTTTGACCGATGGCGACATAGATGCAGTACAGCTTCTTGGATTCGTCGTCGCCAGCCGCGTCGTTATAGGCTTTCTGGTTCAGAATGGCATCGAGTGCCACGGCGGTTTTGCCGGTCTGACGGTCGCCGATGATCAGCTCTCGCTGGCCACGGCCGATTGGGATCATGGCGTCAACGGCTTTCAGGCCGGTCGCCATCGGTTCATGCACAGACTGGCGGGGGATGATCCCCGGAGCCTTCACGTCAGCCACGCGGCGTTCGGTGAATGCAATCGGGCCCTTGCCGTCAATCGGGTTGCCAAGTGCGTCAACCACGCGGCCCAGCAGGCCGTTGCCCGCAGGCACGTCCACGATGGACTTGGTGCGCTTGACGATGTCGCCTTCCTTGATGTCCTGGTCGGAACCGAAGATCACGACGCCGACGTTGTCGACTTCAAGGTTCAGCGCCATCCCGCGGATACCGCCGGGGAATTCCACCATCTCACCGGCCTGGACAGCGTCCAGACCGTAGACGCGGGCAATGCCGTCACCTACGGACAGCACGCGACCGACTTCAGCGACTTCGGCATCCTGACCGAAGTTCTTGATCTGCGCTTTAAGGATCGCAGAGATCTCAGCTGCCTGGATACCCATCACCCAACCTCTTTCATTGCATTCTGGAGTGCCGCGAGCTTGGCCTTGACCGACGTGTCGATCATGGTCGAGCCCAGCTTGACGATAAGACCGCCGATGAGGCTTTCATCGACAGTGGTGTTCAATTTGACGTCTTTGCCGAAGTTCCCCTTCAGCGTGGCCACCAGCGCATCACTCTGCCCGGCGGTCAGCGCCGAAGCCGAGGTCACCTCTGCCGTCACTTCGCCCTTTTCGGTGGCGATGCGGGCTTTCAGGTTCTGCACAAGCTGCGGCAAGATGAACAGACGACGCTTTTGCGCCATCAGCGCCAAAGTGTTCTGAGTCAGCGTCGAAAGCCCCATTTGGGCGGCAACCGCCGCCATGGCAGCGCTTTGCTCGTCCCTGCCCACAACAGGCGAGGCGATCATCGCGGCCAACTCGGGGCTTTCGGTCAGAACCGCGCCCAAAGCATCGGCATCGGCTTCCAGCGCCATCAAAGCGCCGTCTTCCTTTGCCAGTTCAAATAGAGCCTGGGCGTAGCGCCCGGCGATGCTGAGGGAGATGGATGCTGTTTCCGACACGTCAACCCTTCCGCTGTCTGGGCCCTTTCGCCTGCCTTTGGGACAGATCAAGAGCCTCCGTTGGCGCACACATAGTGTCTGCGTCTCTTTGAGATTGCGGCGTCCATAGCAGAGCACTTGGAACCTCGCAACCAAGAATCCCGCCTGTGCGCGCGTTGAAATCGGCTCTGTTGCGCTTGTCCCAAAGCCTGTACCCGCCAAGGGTGGCACTTCGTCGCAGGGCTACGACTTTGGGATGACTTCCCCCGGAATCCGGGCCGATTCTTTCAGTTCAAGCCGTGGTACGGGGACGGCTGCCGGAATCCCCTCCAGTGCCCGAAGCGGTCTTCGCACCATGGCCGCGATGCCGCCACGCGTCGGTGCATAGACCTGTTTGGAGGCCTCTACGATCAGCACACCGCCCGCGAGCCAGGGCGCATTGCGCCCGGCCCATTCCCAAAAGCCTGAGGTGCGCAGCCAGAACCGCCGCAGCGACGGCGGCGCGAACAGGGCCGTCATCACGCGTTCGGGCATAAAGCCGTGGCGTTTCAGTTCCGCCTCCATCTGGCCCATCGAATAGGGGCGGCCAAAGCCGAAGGGAGTGCTGTCGCCGCGCGCCCAAAGGCCCAGACGGTTCGGCACGATGAATAGCGCACGACCACCGGGGCCAAGGACGCGGTAGCTTTCTTCAAGCACTGCTGCCGAGTTGTCGGACGTCTCCAACCCGTGCATCAGGATCAGGCGGTCGACAAAGCCTGTCGCCAGCGGCCATTCGCTGTCTTCACACAAAAGGCTGACATTCGGCTCTCCAAGCGGCCAGGGCATCACCCCTTGGGGCGCGGGCATCAGACTGATCACCCGGCGCGCCTGCGTCAGGTAAGGCCGCAGCAACGGCACGGCAAAGCCAAAGCCCACCATGGTCTGCCCCGCGCGTGGCGGCCACAACTCTACCACCCGCTCGCGGATCGCGCGCTGCGCCACCCGGCCAAGTGCCGTGCGGTAGTAAAAATTCCGTAAGTCCAGAACGTCCATATGCATTGCAGGTATCACACGTCAGGGCCACATTAGGCCATCATAGCCATTCGCCCCCTGATTGCCATGGAAGGCTTTCCAAGCCGCAAGGAACACCCGATGTCGCTGACCCTCGTGACGATCCCCTGCCTGAAAGACAATTACGCTTACCTGATCCACGATGAGGCATCCGGGCAAACGGCCCTTGTCGATGCGCCCGAGGCCGCCCCGATTCTGACGGCCCTTGCAGAGCGCGGCTGGCATCTTGGGCAAATCTTTCTGACCCACCACCATTCCGACCACATTCAAGGCGTGCCGGACATGGTTGCAGCGACGGGCGCCAGGGTTCTGGGCGCCGCCGCTGACGCACACCGCCTGCCGCCGCTTGACCGCGCGCTGACAGAGGGCGACCACGTCACCGTCGGAGGGCAAACCGGGCACGTCATCGACGTATCGGGCCACACCACCGGCCATATCGCCTTCATCTTCCCAACCTCTGGCCTGGCCTTCACCGCCGACAGCCTGATGGCCGGCGGCTGCGGCAGGTTGTTTGAAGGGAGACCGGCCATCATGTGGGCCTCGCTTGCCAAGCTTGCCGCCCTGCCGGGTGAAACACTGATTTGTTCGGGCCACGAATACACGACGTCGAACCTGCGTTTTGCCGCGACCATCGAGCCTGACAACACCGCCCTGACCGCAAGGATCGCCCGCGTGGCGCAGGCGCGGGCGGCGAACGAGGCCACCGTGCCCTCGCTTTTGTCCGAGGAACTGGCGACCAATCCGTTTTTGCGCGCCGGACTGCCGCAGGTTAAGGCGGCCATCGGCATGTTAGCGGCAACTGACGCCGAGGTTTTCGCGGAAATCCGGGCGCGCAAGGACAAGTTCTGACCTACTTCTGACCTACTTCTGATCGGGGCCCATCACTTTTTTGGGTCACACACCCCTCAAGTGCATTTTCCTTTGAATTAGCCCTTGAAGATCGGCGCAGAAAACCGATCCTTAACGTTATGAGGCCACGGTCAAGACAGGCCCGTCCGATCCCCGTTCGGGCCATGCCGACCTGCAGGACAGGAGCACGACGCAAGTGCCGACATTTTCGACAACA
>JAYSQA010000336.1:0-8895 GCA_043721775.1 Rhodobacterales bacterium | reverse complement strand
TGTAGAACATCGCAGGGCTCAACCCAGGCTTCGGGCACAGCTCTGCGGTCAGCAGCCCCGCCTCCTGTTCTTCGATCATCCCGCTCGTCTGCGCCTCGGTGAAACGGCTTTTCCTCATTTCGTCTGCTCCTTCAGTTTGGGCAGACCCTAGATCATGGCGAGGGAACTTCCGGGGGGCAGGTCATCTACCGTGTTCAGTGACGCCAGGATGACCACAGCATTACTCGACCGTCCTACCCACCGCTGCCACATTCTGGAAACCGGGAACGACAGATTCAGGTTCAAAGCAAGTTCAGCGGCCGCCAGAAAGAAGAAGGAGGCCACACATGCCTTGACCCCAGCATAACCCGCAGAACATAACCTTCAGGCGGGTCAGTTCTCAGTGAAAAACCCGGGTCACTTCGGGGTGCAAATCAACATTCACACGCTACGACCGATGCGCCGACCTGCTCCTCTGGGCCTGCGCACTTGCCCCAGTGGCCATGTTCTGGCTATTTCCTGACACCAAGGTCTGGAGGTTTGCACCCCACAAAAATCCCAGTTGATGAATCGGATTCAAGTGTTCCTGTAAAAACGTCGCTTGTTGTGCTGTTGCGACCGGGCAAAGATAATACAATGATGAGAATTCATCTGAAAAGGGAGGACTAAATGCTTCGTCGTCAACTGTTGAAATCCGCAGCCGGACTTGCCGCAACTTCCGTAGCGGGACTGGGCTTTGGCAGCGCGGCATACGCCGCAAACCCGACAATGACCACGGTCTGCAAGATAGTCGGTGTTCCATACTTCACTCTTCTTGGTGAGGGCCTTGAGCAAGCAGGCAAGAAGTTTGGCATTGATTCCAATATGATCGGCCCTGTTCAGGTTGACGCCGCACAGCAGGTCCGCCTCGTAGAAGACGTGATCGCCAAGAAAGTCAGCGTCCTTGGGCTGATCCCGCTTGATGTGAAGGTGCTTGCACCGGTCGTCCAGCGTGCCCGTGATGCGGGGATCATCGTGATCACGCAGGAAGGCCCCGACATGGAAGGCCGCACCTGGGATCTGGAGATGGTCGACAGCAAGGTCTTCGGCGAAGCCATGATGAAGTCACTCGCCCGTCAGATGGGCGAGGAAGGCGATTACATCTGCATCGTCGGCACGCTCACCACGCCTTTGCACAACCTGTGGGCCGATGCGGCAATCGCCTATCAGAAAGCCAATTTCCCGAAGATGAACCTGGCGGCGGAACGCTTCCCGGGTGCCGACCAGATCGACACGACGTCGCAGGTGGTGCGCGATGCCCTGCAGGCTTACCCGAAACTCAAGGGTGTGATCGGCTTCGGCTCTAACGGGCCGATCGGCGCTGGCAACATCGTGCGCGAGCGCAAGCTTCAGGGCAAGCTGTCCGTCACCGGTTTTGCTTTGCCGTCGCAGGCGGCACCGCTGATCGAGGCCGGCGCTTTGGTGGAAACCTTCTTGTGGAGCCCGAAGGAAGTGGGTGAGGCGATGGTGGCCCTTGCGAGCCTGGTGCTTCAGAACGCCGAGTTGACGACTGGCATGGAAATTCCCGGCATCGGCAAAGCCAATGTCGACCATGACAACAAGATCATTTCAGTGGATCGCATGCTTGTGCTGAACAAGGATACGCTTGCCGAGCTGCTGAAAATGGGGATCTAAAGCGGAGCGGCTTAAATCTGATTCAGATTGAAGCTGTTCCAACACAGACACGCCGTTGCGTTTTGCCTTTGATCAGATGAACCTGATCAAAGGCGATCCGTTCCAAGCCGAAGTCTGCACAGGAGTCCGGTGCGCGTATGACGACTTTTCTTGATCTCCGCGGTATTTCCAAGCGGTTTGGCGGCGTTCGCGCACTTTCGGACATCAACATCGATATCTCTGCCGGCGAGGTTCATTGCCTCGCCGGCGAGAACGGGTCGGGTAAGTCCACCCTGATCAAGATCATTTCTGGCGTGCAGCGACCGGAACCGGGCGGCACGATCACCATTGACGGCGAGCTTGTGGCCCATCTGACGCCCGCGGAAAGCATCCGGCGTGGCATTCAGGTCATCTATCAGGATCTGTCGCTGTTCCCAAACCTGAGTGTGGCGGAAAATATCGCCATCGAGGGGCATCACGGCCTGCACTTGCTGAACTGGAAAACCACGCGCGAAATCGCCCATGAGGCGATGGCGCATATCGGCGTGTCCATCGACCCCGATGCGCTGGTATCCGAGCTGCCGATTGCGCAACGCCAGTTGGTGGCGATTTGCCGGGCTATCGCCAACGAGGCCCGGCTGGTGATCATGGATGAGCCTACCGCCTCGCTCACCCGCAAGGAAGTTGACGCGCTGATGGCGCTGACGCTTGAACTCAAGCGCCGCAATGTCGCGGTGGTCTTCGTCAGCCACCGGCTTGATGAGGTGCTGGAGATCGCCGAACGCGTCACCGTCCTGCGCAACGGCGAAAAATGCGGCACCTTTGAGGCGAAGGAAATGACCAACCGCAAGCTGGTGGAGGTGATGACCGGCAAGTCCTTTGACTATCGGCCGCTGGACACTGTGCCGTCGGTCGTGCCTTTGCTTGAGGTCCGCAACCTGTCGCGCGCCGGTGAGTATAATGACGTCTCCTTCACCGTCAGCAAGGGTGAAATCCTTGGCATAACCGGCCGTCTTGGTTCGGGGCGCACCGAACTTGCCTTGTCGTTGTTCTGCATGACGCGCCCGGATGCAGGCGAGATCATCATGGATGGCAAGGCTTTACGGATGCGGTCCAACCGGGATGCCATCAGCAACGGCATTGCCTATGTTTCCGAAGACCGGCTGTCGCTGGGACTGGTGATGGAGCAATCCGTCGCCTCGAACACGGTCATCACCGTGCTGCGTGATCTGGCCGGAAAGTTCGGGTTGGTCGACGAACGCCGCCGCAATGCGACGGTGGCCGACTGGATTGCGAAGCTGTCCGTCAAAGTGTCTGACCCGGCAAACCCGGTCGGCTCGCTGTCGGGCGGCAATCAGCAGCGGATCGTTCTGGCGAAATGGCTTGCGACA
This sequence comes from Rhodobacterales bacterium, assembly GCA_043721775.1. GTDB lineage: Bacteria > Pseudomonadota > Alphaproteobacteria > Rhodobacterales > Rhodobacteraceae > Stagnihabitans. The sequence continues at coordinate 5,872 of JAYSQA010000336.1, read as the reverse complement.
AAGCCACGCCTGCTTATCCTCGACAGCCCGACCGTGGGCGTTGATATCGGTGCCAAGGATGGGATCTATGCCATAGTCCGACGACTCGCAGAGGAAGGGATGGGTGTGATCATGATTTCGGATGAGATCCCGGAGGTTTTCTACCACGCGCACCGCGTCGTGGTGATGCACGGCGGCAGGATCAGCGGTGACTACCGGCCTTCGCAGATGACGGAAGCCGCATTGCAGGATGCAGTTGATGCATAAGCTCCTGGCGCGCTTCGGGCGCACGCACGAAGCCCGGCTTTTGGCCGTGAACCTTGCGATTATTATCTTTCTTTCTATCTTCGCGACGGGTTTCTTCAGCCTCGGAAATGTCTTTAACATTATGACATCCTACGCTTTTGTCGGGATTCTTGCCGCAGGCCTCGTCGTCGTTCTGGTGGCCGGAAGTATCGACATTTCCATGACGGCGACAGCGTCTATCGCGCAGTACCTCGCCGTTTCGGTGGTATCGACCTACGATGTGGGCTGGGCCGTGCTTCTGGCGGTGGCCCTTGGCACCGGGTTGTTGTTCGGCCTTTTCAATGCGGTTCTCGTCACCTGGCTTGGCATTTCGTCAATCATCGTCACGATTGCGCTGCTCAACGTCTATTTCGGACTGCTGATGTTCTTCAGCAATGGCAACCCGATCAATTTCCTGCCCGGCTGGTATGCCGACGGCATGTCTTGGGTGATCGCGGGGGGGGACACCAATAACCCGATTATCCTCAACATGCAGATTCTGGGCCTGCTGCTGTCTTTCGTCCTCGCATGGTTCCTGCTGAACAGACTGAGCGTCGGCCGTCAGCTGCGCGCCCTCGGCGGCAATGCCGAAGCAGCAAAGCGGGTGGGCTTCAACGCGCTTCGCCTCAACATGGTCGCTTATGGCTTTTTGGGTTTGATGGCGGGCCTTGCGTCTTTGGTGCAAGCGCAGGCCTCGCAGTCGGTGGTGCCCAATTCGCTTGTCGGCCGGGAATTGGATGTGCTGGCGGTGGTGGTCCTTGGTGGCGCAAGCCTGACGGGGGGCACCGGCAGCATTCTGGGGACAGTGCTTGGATTGATGCTTCTGGCGCTGCTGCAGAACGGGCTTATCCTGATCGGTGTGTCCTCATTCTGGATACAGTTCGCCACCGGCTTGGTTTTCCTTGTCGCAGTTTCAACCATCGCATGGGACCGCAAGCGGCAGCAGCGCGCTTTCGGCCACCGGATCGGAGCAACGGTATGAACATTTCACCTTCCTTCCTGAGCAATATCAGCAAACGCGTCGATGCTGTGGACCGCCGCCTGTTGATTTTGCTCGTGGCGCTGGTTTTGGTGTTCGGTCTGCTTCTGGGCGACAAATTGTTCGACGCCACCTCGTTTCGGTCAATGGCATTCCAGCTTCCTGAACTGGGCATCCTGTCGATTGCCATGATGGTGGCGCTGCTGTCGGGCGGGCTTGATCTTTCGATCATCGCGACGGCCAATCTGGTGGCGCTGACCGTGGCCTTCATCTTCAGCTTCGTGCCGGTAGAGCCGGGCGTTGCCTGGGCGCTTTGGCAACTGCTTGCGATTGCAGCGGGGCTAGCGCTGGCACTGGTCATTGGTGCCGTCAATGGCGGGATCATCGCCTATCTTGGCGTCTCGCCGATCATGGCCACGCTGGGTGCCATGCTGCTGATCAAGGGCATTTCGATTGGCGTCACGCGCGGCGGCATCCTTTCGGGGTTTCCGGAACCGATCCTGTTCATCGGCAACGGCACGGTGTTTGGCATCCCCGTCGTCATGCTGATCTTCGTCGCGGTGGCGTTCGTCATGAGCATCGTGCTACGGTCCACACGCTTTGGACAGACGCTCAATATGCTGGGTTCCAACGAAGCGGCCACCCGCTATTCAGGCGTCGATACGCGCAGGACGATCGTCTGCACCTACATGATTTCGAGCCTGCTTGCCGCAATCGCCGGAATCGTCATGATGGCGCGTTTCAACTCTGCCAACGCATCTTACGGCGAAAGCTATCTGCTGGTGACCATCCTTGCGGCGGTGCTTGGCGGCGTTTCGCCCGCGGGTGGTTTTGGCAAGATGGGCGGTCTGGTTCTGGCGCTGATCATCCTTCAGCTGATCTCCACATGCTTTAACCTGCTCGGCATCAGCCAGTTCCTGACCCTGGCTATCTGGGGCGGAATACTGATTGCCGTCGCGGCGGTGTCACGTTCGCTGTCTTATCGGGCATAGAAAAGGAATAACGATCATGAACAGATTCGAGAACAAGGTTGTTATTGTCACGGCGGCAGCCTCGGGCATTGGTCTGGCCGCAGCACAGCGCTTTGCGGCAGAAGGTGCGACCCTCGCGCTTTGCGACATTGATCTCGACACGCTGAAAGGCCATGCGGCGGCGATGGGGCTGGCTGAAGGCAGGCTTTACGTCGCCCGCGTCGATGTCGCAGTTCCGCACGAGATCGAGGCGTTCATCGCCGAGACTGTCAAGCGTTTCGGCGGGTTGGACGTGCTGGTGAACAACGCCGGCGTCGGCGCCTTTGGCTATGTAACCGAGATCAGCCCGGACACCTGGGACCGCGTTATCGCCACGACCCTGAGTTCGGTGTTTTACGCCAGCCGCGCAGCACTTGCACACCTGATTGCGCGCAAGGGCAACATCGTCAACACAGCCTCGATCTCGGGCCTTGTGGCCGATGTGGGCTTTGCCGCCTACAACGCCGCAAAGGGCGGCGTGGTCAACCTGACGCGCGCCATGGCGATCGACCATGCGTCGGATGGGATTCGCGTCAACGCGATATGCCCGGGCGTCACCGAGACGGGTTCCACCGGCTGGATGCAGAACCACCCGGCGATCATGCAGGGCTTTGCCGACCGGCTGCCAATGGGGCGCATGGGGACGGCAAATGAAATGGCGGGCGCGATCCTGTTCCTCGCGTCCGATGATGCAACTTATATCACCGGCACCAATCTTGTGGTGGATGGCGGCCTGACGGCAGGAACCGGCCAGCCGCCATTCCGCAAGCTTGTGGCCAAGGCTGTTTGAACGAGGAGCGCAAGACCATGTCGATTGAAGACAACAAGCGCATTGCGCTCGACTATTTCGACGCCTTCGTAAAGGGCGACAAGGATTGGTGGGCGCTGCACGTTGCGCCGGATTTCCGGCGGCACGACCCGGGGCTGCCCTATGTGGTGATCGGGCCGGCAGGCCTGCAGCATCATCACGATGTCCTTCTGACGGGGGTTCCGGACCTTAACCTTCATATCCACACGGTGATTGCAGAAGGCGACAAGGTGCTGGCCTGTCTGCGGTTCCGCGGCACCCACACCGGCGAGATGTTCGGATACCAACCAACCGGCAATGCGATTGATGTCGAAGTTTTCGATCTTTTTCAATTGCGGGATGGCGTGCTTGTTGAACACTGGGCGATGGTTGACTCGCTTGGGATGCTGAAGGCGCTGGGCGCGACGCACCTGAGCTGAAATTTTTGGAAACGGAGGGGCTGGGATGCGGGGCGCTTTGATTGGATGTGGTTTTTTCGCGCAGAACCACCTGAATGCGTGGCGGGACATGCGCGCGGATGGCGTTGAACTGGTCGCCGTCTGTGACATCGACCACGCCAAGGCCAAGGCGGCGTCCGAGGCGTTTGGCATCCCGCGTTACTACACGGATCCGGCCCAGATGTTCGCCGCCGAAAAGCTGGACTTCGTCGACATTGTCACCCGGATGGAAACGCATCTGGACATGGTCAGCCTTGCCGTGGCGAACGGCGTGCGCACCATTGTGCAAAAGCCGCTTGCCCCAGACTGGGTGACTTGCCTCGACATCGTGCAGCGGGCGAAACAGGCTGGCGTACCGCTCGCGGTGCATGAGAACTTCCGCTACCAGGCGCCCATGCAAGCGGTGAAGAAGGTGCTGGACAGCGGCGCGATTGGTGAGGCGACATGGGCCCGCTTCGCCTTTCGATTCGGCTTTGACATCTATAAAACGCAGCCTTATTTTCATCATGAAAAACGGCTGGTCATTCTGGATAGCGGCATCCACATCCTTGATCTTGCGCGCTTCTTTCTGGGCGAGGTGCAACACCTGAGTTGTGAGACGCAGCGCCGCAATTCAAAGAACATCGGTGAGGATACCGCCACCATGCTGCTCCGCCACACGTCAGGTGCCGTCAGCCTCGCCGAGGCCACCTACGAGGCGCGGCAGATCCCCGATCCAATCCTGCAAACCCTTATCATCATCGAAGGCGACAAGGGCTCGGTCAAGCTGCATGAGGATTTCCGCATGCAGGTGACGACGGACGGCCGGGTGGAGGAAAGCCATGTCGGGTCAGCCCTGCTGCCGTGGACCGCCCAGCCTTGGCACACGTTGCAGGAAAGTGTTCTGACCACACAGCGCCGTATCATCGGCGCGTGGAAAGACGGCCACGAGGCGGATACCAGTGGCATCGACAATCTGCGGACCTTCGCCCTCGTTGAGGCTGCCTACAAGGCCGCGCAAGAGAAGCGGGCCGTGGAACCGGAAGCCGTCCTGCCGTGATAAAGGGTTATCCAAGCCCCTGAGCGGGCTTGGATAAAATACGATTTTGGGCGGGCCGGGCTGCCAGCAGGCTTAGCCCTTTGCGGCGATAAAGAAATCGTCCTTGCCCATCTGGCCGCCCTTCAACGCAATCTCAAGCCCGTCGAGATGGGCATGGCGAGAGCGTGCGCGGCAGAGCGGCGCGCCCGGTGCCAGGGCTGCCAGCGCTGTCACCCCCATGAGGCCCATGGCGATGCAGGCCTGACCGGAACTGTCACCCCCCGAAACCACGGCGCGCGTGAGGTGTCGTTGCCGCACCAGTTGGCTCAGCACGTCCCCAAGGCCAGAGCCGATCCTGCGGCTCACCTCTTCCAGACTTATACCGGATGCGGCAACCGCCTGATTGAGCAGCGCCACCGCCGGATCATCCGGGCCCTTCGCCGAATGGATCAGGGCATCGCGGCCGCTGGCCAGGGCGTTGAGCGCCAACTGCTGCGCGCGCGCAAGGTCTTGCTGCCAGGCGCGGTCATCGACGGCCAGGTGCGCGTTCAGCGCGATGGCCGCAAAGCCGTTTGCCTCGGCAAAGGCGATCTGCCGTGCCGTGACCGGCGAGCAAGAGCCGGAAACGGCGGCGATGCGGTCCGCCCTGGTGATGGCGGCAAGAATTGGCGCGTCCGCCAACAACCCCTGACTGCGCCACCAGGCGATCAGCGCATATTCCACCCCCTGCGAGCCGGCGACAAAGGGTCTGGCATGTCGGCCCTGCCACATCAGCCCTCCGGCCGCGGCAAGAGTTTCCTCATCAAGGCCGTCGATCAGCAGGATTTGCGCGCCTGCCGCCGTCTCGTGCGCGATCCGCGCGCCTGCCTGTCCGGCCTTCATGGCGGCGATATCGACCAGTCCCACTTTCCTGCCGGTCTGTTTGCCCAGATGCAGCCGAAGATCGGCCTCCGCCATCGGCGTCACCGGATGCCGCATCATCACCGGATGCCGGTCGATGCGGTAGGCTTCGCCCTGCGCGCCGGCAAACAGGTTTCCGAATACCTGCCAGCGGGCAAGGCTTGGAACCGCGGTGAACACCGGCGTCCAGTCATTTCCGAACGCATCAGCCCCCAGTTCCACGGCCTTGCCGATGGAACCGACAGTTGGCGAAGAATCGAAGGTGGAGCAGATCTTGTAGTGGGCAAGGGCGGGCTGGGCCGCCTTGAGGCGCGCGAAGGCGGGTGGAAGATGCTCTGTCATCCAGGCAGGCGACCGGGCGCGTGAAAGTCCGGCAATACCGATGGCCCGGCAATCTGGAAAAGCCGCCAGCAGGTCTTCATCGGGCGTATCGAACAGCAGCACAGTCTTCAGCCC
>JAYSQA010000335.1:0-11397 GCA_043721775.1 Rhodobacterales bacterium | reverse complement strand
CGATACCTGCCATCATAACCCCCATGTTTCCGAGGGCCATAGATTCACAGATCAGCACGCTTGGGAATCCCCAGAGTCAAACCAAGCGACCGTTGGTATAAAGCGACTTTGTACCCGGACCGGTGGCATGTAGCGGGGTGTCCCCTTCAATAAGAACTACCACAAATTACCGCATTTTTTTTTGCTGGCTTGGTGCGCCGCTTGATTGGGATGGCCACATTTTCACTTGCCAGATTTAGAAGATATGATACACATGGTCATAGCATGATCAAATGATGCAAATTGGATGTCGGCGTCAAGTCAATGGGAGGGCGTTCGCACCGTAAGGGTTGGTGCGGCGCAGGTTGACAGGGCGTCAAGATCCCGGAGCGGGTTCTATCCCGACCTCCGGCTGCAGTGCGGGGGGAATGTATGCGGGTCTTGGAAAACATCGAGCCGAAAGAGGTCATGACCTTTTTCGAAGACCTCAGCAGTCGGCATCGCTGTTCGCAGCAGGAAAAAGACGCGACCGATTACATCGCGGCCTTTGCTGAAGCGCGGGGGTTGATCTATCACCGCGATGCGCTGGACAACATCATCGTCAAGAAGCCCGGCACGCCCGGTTATGAGGCCGCCCCTGTCGTCATTCTGCACGGCCATATCGACATGGTCTGCAAGCTGGACGAAGGGGTTGTGCACGACTTTGCCAAGGACGGCGTCAAGCTGCGGGTTGACGGCGACCGCATCCGTGCTGCTGGCACGACGCTGGGCGCCGATAACGGTCTGGGCATTTCCTATATGCTGGCGTTGCTGGATTCGACGGACATTCCGCATCCGCCGCTGGAATGCGTGATTACGGTGATGGAGGAGATGGGCAAGGTCGGCGGCGACAATGTCGATCTGACCAAGCTGACCGGCAAGCGGATGATCGATTTCAACTGGATCGAGGAAAAGCAGCTGCTGGCCGGGTGTTCGGGCGACGTGTCGTGCCGGATTGACGTGGACGCAGACTGGCAGGCCGCCCCGGTGGGTGTGGCGCTGGTGATCGACATTCGCGGGCTGCTGGGTGGTCACTGCGAGTTTGATATCCATTTCGAGCGTGGCAATGCGATTGCCCTGCTGGCGCGTCTTTTGCGCGCGGCGATGAAGGCGGGCGCGGTTCATATCGCCACGGTATCGGGCGGCGTGCAGAACAACGTGATCCCGGCCGAGGCGCGGGCGACGCTGGTTGTATCTGCGACCGAGGTTGATGCGGTGATGCGGGCGGTTGTGGCCTTGGCTGGCGATATCCGGTCTGAATTCCGCAACGCCGATCCCGACATGCGCATCGAGGTTGCCCGAAGTGATGACCATCCGGCAAGGGTGTTCTCGGACGCTGCGGCGCGGCGGCTGGTGCAGGTGATAGCGCTTTTGCCGAACGGGATAACCAACCAAAACCTTGAGGTTGCGGGCAACTGGGAAACCTCGAACAACATCGGGCTTTTGCAAACACTCGGCGACCATGTCGAGATCACCTCGACCATCACCAGTGCCGTGACATCGCGCAAGCATCTGCTGCTGGACCAGATGTTCCAGATCGCAGACCTCGCGGGGGACGGCGTGCGCGCCAAGCAGATCGGCCTTGATGCGCCCGAATTTCCGTGGAACCCGAAGTCGCAGATGCTTGAAATTGCCAAAGCCAGCTATGAGCGGGTGATGGGCCACAAGCCCGATGTGCTGGTGTCGGTCTGCAGTCTGGAACTTGGCATGTTCACCCAGCGCATCGACGGGCTGGATACCATCGGCATCGGCACCAACCTGTATGATTTGCATTCGCCCAAGGAAAGCATGGACCACACGTCGGTCGCGCGTGTCTGGCCGCTGATCAAGGACGTGATGCGCAGCCTGAACCGGTAGGCGCGGCACGATCCTGACACGCCGGATGCACTGCCCGGGCGCCATCGGCCGCCCGGGAAAACGAGGAATATCTGCCAAGAGGGAGGGCTTAGATTGGTTGCAAAGTATGATGTCAAACCGTTCAAGGTCGCCATCCCCGAGGCCGATCTGATGGACCGGCCGATCCACCGCGGCAATTCATGGACGCCCAGCCACGACCGCTTTCCAGTGGTCGGCGCAGCAACGGCGGTTTCGGTCTTTCCGGGCGAGCTTTTCAAGCCGCCGATGACCTGGACATCCAGATATTTCAATCTGCAACAGAACCGCGTTCACACTGACGGCGGCCACTTTGCCCCGCTGCAAGTGCCGCATCTGTTTGTCGACGACGTGCGGACGTTCTTTGCCACGCATCGCACCTAACCATAAGACCAATCCAACGAGGAGGAGAAACGACAATGTCTTTCAAGAACAACGCTATCGTCACGATCAAGACGACCCGGCGCAAATTCGGGGCCCTTGCTGTCGCCGCGGCGATGGTGGCGGGCTTTGGCCCGACTGCCAGCCTTGCACAGGTCACCCACCCCGAGGGTTTCAACCCCGACGAATGGGTGATGGTGGCATCGGTGATCAACACCACCAACCCCTACATGATCTCGAACATCGAGGGTGCCGAGGCGATGGCCAAGGCGTTGGGCCTGCCACTGGAAATCGTCAACTCGAACGGGTCTTCGCAAACCTCTATCTCGAACATTCTGGCGATTCTGGCTTCGGGCAAAAAGCCGATCATGTTCGTGAATACCGTGGCCAGTTCTGACGCACCGACCATCGTTGATGCCGTCGGTCGTGCCGGTGGCTATGTCTCGATCTGGTGGAACAAGCCGGATGAATTCAAACCGGCTGATGTTGGCGACCACTTCGTTGCGTTCCAAAAGCATCCGGGCGTCGAATCGGGCCGTTGCGGCGCAAAGGCACTGGCGGATTCGCTTGGCGGCAAAGGCAATGTGGTTCTGCTGCCGGGCGTGCAGGACAGCACCACCAGCCAGACCCGTGTCGCCGGTTTCCGCGCTGAAATCGCCGAGAATTATCCCGACATCAAGATCCTGGACGAGCGTCCTTCGAACTGGGATCCACAGTTGGGTGCGAAGAACTCGCAGGATCTGATTGTCAAATACGGCAGCGACATCAACGGCGTGTGGAGCGCGGATGATGGCATGCAGATCGGTGCGATGCAGGCATTCGAAAATGCCGGCATGCTGGACAAGGTCAAGTTTGCGTCTGACGGCCTTTATCCGAAAACGCTGGAAGACATCATTTCGGGTCGTGGCAACCATGCCATCGTCGGTGAGACGTTCCACCGCGGCTACATGGCGTCGGCCATCGGGCTTTACACCGCCTATCTGGCGGCATCAGGCCAGATCAAGCCCAGCGAACTGCCGGTCGAAAAGCGCGAAAGCCTGTTCAAGCTAAGCTGCGTCACACCGCAGAACTATGAGCAGTATCTGCAATACGACGCACCCGGCGCGCAAGACGCGTTTGTTGCCCGCCTGATCGAGTCCGGTCCTTGGGCAACCGAGCCGGTTCCGCTGATCGGCGCAGGCCCCGAGGTTCTGCCCGGACAGTAAATCTATAAGTTACCTTGTGGCCGGGGCATCCGCCTTGGCCACGGGGTCAAACCAGCCTTTCCGTCCCGATGCAACCAGATCGAGAGCCAGTTTATGAACGCCGGAATGTTGAAAAGCATCAAGGGCCCGATCGGTTTGATCGTGGCGATCCTTGTTCTGATCGTGATCTTCGCGATCCTGAATCCAAGGTTCGGAAGCATCGAGAATTTGCAAAACGTGCTGTATCAGGCGTCTGTTCCGTTGATCGTGGTGGTGGGGGCCACGCTGGTCATTCAGATGGGGTCCATTGACCTGTCGGTCGAAGGCGCGATGGGTGCTGCCGGCATGGCGTGGATCCTGCTATCGGCCAACACGCGGCAAGACACCGACATTGGCGCGTGGGCCTGGGTTGTTGCCGTTGGCATCGGTCTGGGGATCGGGCTTTTGTCCGGGATCGTGCATGCAAAGTTGAAGGTGCCGTCGTTCGTGGTCACGCTGGGCACGTGGTATATCGGTCTGGGCATCGCGATCCTGCTGTACGGTAACGACATGCTGCCCACCATCACCAACGAGGCACTGGCCCGCTGGCCAAGCCGCCTGACGCTGGGCCTGCCCCATTCTTTCTGGCTGGCGGCGGTTGTCATCATGGGCGGCATTCTGATTTCCAACTATACCAGTTTTGGTCGCGGCGTTCTGGCTGTGGGCAACAACGAGACCATCGCGCGCGCCAGCGGCATGTCTGTGGACCGCATCAAGATCGCGGCCTTTGCCGTGGCGGGCTGCCTGAGCGGCCTTGCTGGCATTTTGGCCACGATGCAATTGGGGTCGGGGTCGCCAGACATCGGATTCGGGCAGTTGTTCACGGTCATCCCGGCAGCTGTCATCGCGGGCACCGCGCTGGGCGGCGGGGAAGGCGGCGTGATGCGGTCGGTTCTGGGCGTGTTCCTGCTGCTGATCCTGAACAACGGCCTCGTGCTGGCAGGCGTTGATGCCGATTTCCAGCAAGGCGTGTTCGGCACGATCCTTATCATCGCCATCGTTGCGGTCGCCTGGCCAGAGCGCGGCCGTCTGAAGGTGGCGAAATGAACCCCGACATGAACGCGGCCATGCCCAACCCTATGCCGGTTGTGCTGAAGCTTACCAACATCAGCCGGACCTTTGGCAAGACCAAAGCGGTCAGCAATGTGTCGCTGACCATCGCCAAGGGCGAGGTGATCGGCCTGACCGGCGAAAATGGTGCCGGCAAATCGACGTTGCTGAAAATCCTCGCCGGGATCGAGCGTCCTGACGAGGGCCAGATGGAAATGAACGGCCGGGTGGTGAATTTTCGCAGCCCGAACGATGCGTTCCGGGCGGGCGTCGGCGTGGTGCATCAGGAACAGTCGCTGTTCACCAACCTGACGGTGGCCGAAAATATCGCCTATCAGAAAGGCGCGCAGACCGGGCTGGCCCGGTTTGGCATCAAGAACTGGGGCCAGATGAACGCCGATGCGGCGGCGGTGCTGGAAAAGATCGGCTTTATGCTGGACCCGCGGTCGCGCGTCGGCGATCTGTCCTTTGTTGACCGGCAGATGGTCGAGATTGCGCGCGCGGTCTGTGTCGATCCCGGCGCGGGCGATACCCCGCTGATCATTCTGGATGAACCGACCGCCGTGCTGGAACAGGCCGAAGTCGCGGTGCTGGAGCGTGAGATCATGAAGCTGCGCCAGTTCGCCAGCGTGATCTTCGTGTCGCATCGGCTGGACGAGGTTATTCGCATTTGTGACCGCGTTGTCGTCATGCGGCACGGTGTGCTGACCACCGACCGCAGCACCGAAGGTGTCACGCGGCAGGACCTGTTCCGCGCGATGGTGGACGACGCGCCGGTGGCATCGAGCCACGCCCGCACGCCGCTGCCCGCAAGCGCCAGACCCGCCATCGAGGTGCGCGGGTTGACGCTGGCCGGCAAGTACAAGGACTTTTCGTTTGCCGCCTATCCCGGTCGGATCACCGCACTGGTCGGCACCAACGGATCGGGGCGCGGGGCGCTGGTCCGCGCGATGTTCGGTGCCGAGAAATACGATTCCGGCACCATCCTGGTTGATGGCCACGAGGTTTCGAACTGGTCGATCCGCAAGGCTGTTGCCGCCGGGCTGGCCTTTGTGCCCGCCGAGCGCAAGACCGAGGGGATGATCGGCGGCTATCCCGGAACCCGCAACATCGTTCTTGTGCATCAGCGCGCGGCGATGGTCGGGCCGTTCCTGAATCCGGCAAAAATGGCGGCCATCGCACAGGCGTGGTTTGACAAGCTGGATGTCAACCCCAACAACATCCACCAGCCTTTGGACCAATTTTCCGGCGGCAATCAGCAAAAGGTCGTGCTGTCGAAATGGCTGAACGCCCCCGACCTGAAAGTGCTGATGCTGGACCACCCGTTGCGGGGCCTCGATGTGGGCGTGTCGCAGGCGGTCAACGCGCAGATCCGCAAGGCCTGCCAGAACGGTGCCGCCGTGGTGCTGCTGCCCGACACCATCGAAGAGGCCTTGGAAATGGCCGACGAGATTCTGGTGATGCGGGACGGCGAAATATCGGCGCGACATGATCTAAGCGTGCCGGGCCTTGCCATCAAGGAAATCGTATCGGAGATGGTATGACCAGCCGCACCGCACCCCCGCCCGCCCATCCGACCGTCACGCGACCCAACAGGGGAATGGCCGCCATGAAGAACCTTCGCAGTTTTGCGGCATGGCACACCGTGGCCCCGCCCTTGGTGTTCGTGGCGATGGTGCTGGTGGTGGGCCTGTTCAACGTTAACTACCTCAGCCCGTTTGGCCTTTCCATTGTGGCGGGAACCGCAGCCCCGATCCTGCTGGTGGCGGTGGGGCAGGCGATGGTGCTGAACATCGGGTCCATTGATTTGTCGAATGCCGCGATCAGCATGTTGGGCGCGATCATCATGGCCTTGCTTGTGCCGCAGATCGGCGTTCCGGGCATTCTTGCGGTGCTGGTGTTGATGACGCTGGTGGGTGCCATCAACGGCGCCGTGCTGGCCTATACGCAAGTGCCGTCTTTTGCGCTGACGCTGGGCACGCTGGGCATCTTGCAAACCGCCGCACTGGTGATCAGCGGGTCGCAGACCATTTACCTGTCGGAAAACCGCGAGCTGGTGACGGCGTTCTACAACATCAACGTCGCCTTCATTCCGCTGACCTTCTGGCTGGGCGTGCTGATCGCAATAGCCTACTGGGTGCTGCTGCGCTTTACGGTTCTCGGGCAGAACATGACCGCCGTCGGCAAGAACGAAAGCGGTGCCATCCTGTCGGCGGTGCCGCACCGGCGCATCAAGATTGTCACCTTTGCCATATCGGGCTTTACCGGGGCTGTGGCGGGACTTTGCATCGTCGCGCAGGCCGGGTCCGCGTCTGCCAGCGGCATTGGCAGCAACCTTTTGCTGCCGGGGATTGCTGCGGCGCTGGTCGGGGGCACCTCGATCTCGGGCGGGCTGACCAATCCGTTGAACGTGATCTGCGGCGCGCTGACGGTGGCCTTCGTGCCGATCGCCATTCAGGCGCTGGGGTTCAGCGCGCAGGCGCAAAGTCTGGTCTATGGAATTTTCATCATTCTGGTGGTCGCGCTGACCACAACACGCACGCGCGGGTTGGTGATAAAGTAGGCCGGGCAGGGGGGGATTTGCGAAGCAATAGCTGGCACTTGAACCAGACCTCTGTCCGCACCCGAAAACCGCATTGTGTCAGGTAAGTGCGATTTTTCAGCGCGCCGCTGGTCTGGGTCTGGCAGATTGCGGCGCTGGTCGGTTGCCTTGATCAGCGGTCATGGTCGCGCGTCCACAGCGCGCGCGCCGAGGCGACCGTATCCAGATACCGTTTGAAACCGGCCTCGTAATGCATTGCAGTGTCGCGGCGCGGTTCGATCACGTCATCGGACGCGGTCCACGCCACGGGGTCGTATTTGATCCCGGCCACGTCCATCGCAACAATTGCTGCCCCCCGCGCGCCAACCTCGGGGCGGCGGGCAACGTGCAGCCGGCGCTGCAGCACATCGGCGACCATCTGGCTCCAGGTTTGTGAATTTGATCCGCCACCACAGACCGAAACGCGGCCCGTCAGGCCAGCCGCTTCGATGCAGTGGCGCGCCGCGTAGGCGACGGATTCGCACACTGCCATCACCAGATCGGCCTTGGTCGTGGCGGTGCTGAGGCCCGCAAGCTGGCCCCGTGCGCGCACGTCAACGAAAGGCGCGCGCTCGCCGGTGGCAGAAAAGAACGGCAAAGCGGTTGCACCATTCGCACCGGGGCGGCTTTGCGCCAGCAGGCCGTCAACCTGATCATGCGTGGCACCCACCAGATCCAGCACCCAGTCCAGCGTTGCAGTGCCCACCGTGGCAGGCATCGACCGGATCCAGCGCCCCGCCTCGGGCATGCACAGCGTCATTCCAACGGGGTCGGCCGTGGTGTCGATGCGGTCGGTCAGCACCTCGCAGGCCAGCGTGGTGCCGATGATGATCAACCCGTCGCCGACCTTGCGCACGCCTGCGCCGATGGGGCAGGCCACCAGATCGAACGGACCCGCATGCACGGGGATGCCTTGCGGCAGGCCGGTCAGTGCTGCACCTGCGGCGTTCATCGGATACGCCTGACCCGGTGCCGGCATAACGGGGGCCAGCAGCCGACGCAGACTGTCCAGCCCCAGCAGGCGCAAAATTTCGGGGTCATAGTCGCGGGTGGTGATGTCCAGAAACGGCAGCGATGCATCCGAAGCATCAGTGACCCGTGCGCCGGTCAGGCGCTGCAAGATGCCATCTTTCAGGTAGCTGGCAGTATGTGCGCGGGCCAAAGATTCGGGGTCGCTGTCCATCAGGGCGGCCATCAGCGGCGCGTGGCTGCCCGGAAAAAAGGCGTTGGCATTGCGCCGGAACACCTCGGCAAACACGCCGTTCGCGATCCAGCGTTCCAGATAGGGATTGCCGCGGTCATCCAGCCAAGACACCGCCGGGCGCACGCCCCGTCCATCAGCGTCCAACAGCCATAACCCGTCGCTTTGACCGGTGATGCCGATGACCAAAGGTGCGGGCGCACCTGCACATGCCTCGGCCACCACTTCGCCGACGGCGGTCACGATTTCTTCAAAGTCCTGTTCGATCCGCCCGCCGCCCAGCACCGTGGGGCTGCTGCGCCGTGACGCCACGGCCAGACAGGTGCCGTCTTGCGCAAAGCGCGCAGCCTTTACCATCGAGGTGCCAAGGTCGATCCCGAGTATCATGCTGCACTTCCGATCCCAGACCTGCGAACGCGGGGGTTCGCAATGTGTCGTCACCCCGTAATGAAGCATATGTTCACATGCGGCGCAAGTCGTTCAACCGTTGGTGGCCAGTTCCCTGTCTTCTGCAAGCATCGCAAGGGCCACGCCTTCATCCGTGATCAGATGTGTTGCATATCCGCCTCTGACGCTGGCCAGGATAACGCCGGTTTTCGACACTCCGCCAGCCACCAGAAGGCGCTCGGGGATGTTTCTGAGGTCTGCAAGCGAAATTCCGATGGGGTGGATCGTCGGGGGCAGTTGAATGGGTTCGCCCTTGGCGTTGATCCAGCGGCAGGCGATGTCACCCACCGCACCTTGCCGCATCAGAAATTCCTTTTCGGTGGCGTTGATGTAGCCAAGCTGAAGCATTGTGGCCTTTTCATTCAGCGACCCGACGCTGAAGATGACCAGCGACGCGCGTCGTGCCATGTCCAGCGCCTCGCTTAGGCCGGGGTCACTGACCAATCCGGCCGCAGTCTCGGCGTTCCTGACGTAAACAGGGGCATAAAGCGCGCGGGCCGGGGCGTTGAAGAACTGTCCGACCAGTTCGGCCACTTCGTAAGGGTTCGTTCCGCGCGCTGCGTTATGCAGCCCACCGATCAGCGCAACCGCCTTCATACCGGGAATTGACACCTCGCCATGCAGCGAATCAGCCATCGCGCGCAGTGTGCGGCCCCAACTGACAGCCAGGATCGAATCCTTGCGGGCCATTTCCTGCAGCGTCCCCGCAGCAACCTGACCAAGCCAGCGTCGCTGGGTCTCCCCATCCTCGGCCTCGGGCACAATCCTGACGGTCCGCAGGCCAAACCGCTTTTCCAGATCCCGTTCCAGCTTGAAGGTTTCTTGCGAAACGCCCAGTGAAATGGTGACAAGTCCGCTTTCCTTGGCGCGTTGCAACAGGCGAATCACGGTGCTGCGGCTGACGCCCAGCTTGGCGGCGATCTGGCTTTGCGTGAACTCTTCTATGTAGTAAAGCCACGCCGCCCGCGCGGTATCGGTGGATTTCTTGTCCAGTTCCTTCATGTGGTGGCCCCGTGGATCAACTGTTTTCATTGGAATTATGTGATGCAGTTTTCGACCGTCGTCCAGCGACGTGATGCCGGGTGGTGCAGAATGTGCAGGTGGTGACCGAATGGTGCCGATGGCTGTTGGTCGCAGGCTTTGCCGAAAAACGTCAAGGGACAACGGGGCTGACGTGATCAATGGCTGGGGTCTACATTGATTTTGCTTGCTGGATACAACTTGAAATGATACAAACGTGCAGAGGCTGATCAAAAGAGGCAATACGATGAAACCGGGTCGAAACCTTCCCAAAGACACCCTGATGGAAATGCAGCGGCGGATGCTGCGCGTCCGGATTTTCGACGAGCGCGCCTCCAAGATGGTCAAGCGCGGCTATATTCCCGGCACGGTGCATACCAGCATCGGGCAAGAGGCTCAGGTTGTCGGTGCCTGCATGGCGCTGCGCAATGGCGATCACATGACCGGCAACCACCGCAGCCATGGCCACCCCATCGGCAAAGGGTCACCGCTTGGCCCCTTGATGGCGGAACTTGTCGGCAAGGCCACGGGCGTTTGCGGCGGCAAGGGCGGCTCGCTGCATCTGGCCGACTATGCGGTTGGCAGTCTGGGAGAATCCGGGATCACTGCGTCAGGTATCCCCATCGCCGTGGGTGCGGCGCTGTCGGCGCAGGTGCTGGGCGAAGACCGCGTGGCGCTGACGTTCTTTGGCGATGGCACGGCAAACCAGGGTGTGCTTTACGAATCGATGAACCTGGCCTCGGCCTACAAGCTGCCAATGATTTTTCTGTGCGAGAATAATTTCTATGCGTTGTCGACCCCGTCGCATACCGTGACCGGTGGCCGTATCGTTGACCGCGCTGCCGGGTTCGGCATGCCGGGCGTTCGGGTCGAAGATGGTCAGGACGTGATGGCGGTCTATGAAGCGGTTGCCGATGCGGTGGACCGGGCGCGCCGTGGTGAAGGGCCGACGCTGGTCGAGGTGATGACCTACCGCTTTCGCGAACATTCCGAAGGGCTGCGGATCAACGTCGATTACCGCGATGCCAAAGAGAAAGCCCACTGGACCGCGCGCGACCCGATCGTTCTGTTCCGCGATGTGCTGATTGCAGACGGGATCGCGACGGTCGCCGAGATGGACGCCATGCACGCCGAGGTCGAGCAAGAGGTCGAGGATTGCGCGACCTTTGCGATGGAAAGCCCGGATCCTGAACCAGACGTCGCCTTCCAGCACCTTTTCACCGACCCCTACAATCTGGAGGACATCCTGTGAGTGTCATGACCTACATCGGCGCAATTGGCGCCGCCCAGCAGGAAGCCATGGCCGCCGATGACCGCGTCATCATCATCGGCGAAGACGTGGAAGCGAACGTCTATGGCACCACCGGCGGCAGCAAGCAGCGCGCCGAACAGGGCGATTTCGTTCAGCAGTTCGGCAAGAACCGGATCCGCAACACGCCGATTTCTGAAGAAGCCATTGTCGGTGCCGCCATCGGTGCGGCGATGACCGGCCTGCGGCCCATCGTGGACCTTTCCTATTCGTCGTTTCTTTACATGGCGATGGACCAGTTTGTTAATCAGGCGGCCAAGAACCGCTATATGTTTGGCGGCCAAAGCTCGATCCC
>JAYSQA010000334.1:0-31946 GCA_043721775.1 Rhodobacterales bacterium | reverse complement strand
CGTCCGATGCTGCCGTCGGTTTCTGTCTAGCAGCTTGAATCTACAGCGCTTTCAGGCGCACGCAACCAAACTTGCCGAGTTCGGTGAATAAGGCGGGATGAACGACTTTCGTGAAGCTCCTAGTTTTGTCACAGAGGACTATACGGACGGATCAAGTCACCTGCAAATTGACTTCATTTCCGGTCGGCTAAAGAAGATCGTAAAAATATGGATGAAGGTAGTTGGCAGCAGGCAATCTTAGGGTGCCCCTCCGGCGCATCGTGTTAAGATGCACGCCCCCGGCCCGCGCAGGCTTGCGCGGGCGTTCGTCCCTCAAATTGGTCCACTGGACCAATTTGCCCCCGGCATAGCCGGGGTCGGGCCTCACCCAGACAGCCGCGTCCCGATTTCCACACCGCCTGCACCAAGCCCAACCCCTCTTGGTCTCTGGCTTGGCGCCTCCAACCGCGGGGCTGGGGGCTTCCACAGCAAGGCCTCCCGGCTTCATTCTGCTTTGCCTTCGATCTTGACTGCCTTGGCTGGCCGCTGCGGGGCGCTGTTCGCCTTATGCGATCGGCGCGAAAATGATGCAGGTTGATGCCAAAAAGGTGATGATCAACCGCGACTTGCTTTGTGAAAACGGTATCATGGCTTTGGGAATCGGTTAGCAAGTGCCACGAAGGCCGGGGGGGACATCTACAACTGGGCCCGGGTGCTTTTCGACCTTTGCCGTGCCGGACACGACAGCCCGGTCAGAAACGAACTTGGGGACCGCAAATTCAAGGGATCAAACGCGGGTTCCTGTGGGCGAGAGGCGTCCTTCGCCCGATTGTGAAGCAGGACGCGACAAGACGGAAAACAAAGACACTAGGGAGGACTACCGATGAAGACACTTCTGCTGGGCACCGTTGCCCTGACTTTGGCCGCTTTAGGGGGTATGGCTGACGCCAAGACCTACAAGATCGGCATTTCCAACACCGTGCAGGGCAACGGCTGGCGCGAAGAGATGGTCTGCGCGATGAAGGCGCAGGCTTTGGCTTCGGGTGAGGTTGCAAGCCTGAACATCGCGCACCGCAATACCGACGCGGCGGGCCAGTCGGAAGACATCCGCAATCTCATTCAGGCCGGTGTCGATGCGATTGTTGTCAACCCGGCCAACGCCGACGGTATCAACGCAGCCATCAAAGAGGCGACCGACAAAGGCATCGTCGTGGTGGCCGTCGATCAGGCCGTGACAGAGCCTTCGGCTTACATCCTGTCCAACAACCAGGAGCAGTACGCCTATCTTGGCGCCAAGTGGCTGTTTGAAACGCTGGGTGGCAAGGGTGCCGTCGTCTACATGCGCGGTGCTGCCGGTGCCGGGGCTGACAATGACCGCGACAAGGGCTTCAAGAAGGCCTTGGCGGAATATCCCGGAATTACCGTAGCTTCCGAGGTATTTACCGGCTGGCAGCAGGACCAGGGCAAGCAGCAGATCAACGACATCATCGCCTCGGGCGCAAAGTTTGACGGGGTATGGACCAGCGGCATCGACAACGTGATTGTCGATGCGATGGTTGAATCGGGTGCGCCGATGGTGCCGATTGTGGGCGCTGACAATGCGGGCTTTGTGGGGCAGCTTTCGTCGGTGGCGGGGCTGAAAGGGGCCGCCGTGACCAACCCCGGTTCGGTGGGCGGTGCGGGTGTGGCTTTGGCGCTGCAAATCCTCGATGGCAAGAAGCCTGCAAGCCAGACCACGCTGGTCGATCCGGTGGTCTGGGATAACACCACCGACGCGGGCAAGGCGATGCTGGCTTCTGCGGCGAACCCAAGCCTTAGCCCGGAATGGCCGGTTTCCGTCTCGATCCCCGGTTGGACCACCTATTCGATGGACCAGATCATCGCCTGCAAAGGCCCGGGCGAATAAGCCAGACCGAATGGCCCCCGGGATCGTCCGGGGGCCCTTTCAACACATTTGCAGGCCGCATGACACAGCAGGACATCACCGCGCCCGTTCTGGACGCGCAAGGCGTGTCGAAACGCTTCGGTGCGGTTGTGGCATTACGCGATGCGTCGCTGGTGCTGCACCGGGGTGAGGTTGTGGCGCTGATGGGGGCGAACGGCGCGGGAAAATCCACATTTGTCAAGATCTTGACCGGCGCTTTGGCCCCTGACACCGGGCATGTGCTGATCCGGGGCAAAGAAGCCCGTGTGTCCTCGCCAGCGCAGGCGCGGCGGTCGGGGTTGGTGCCAGTCTATCAGGAACCCTCGCTGATCCCCGATCTTGATGTGGCCGACAACCTGCGGCTGGGCAACACCCCGGTGGAGGCGTTCCGGCATTGGGTGGATGCGCTTGGCATCACCGATCTGCGGCTGGATGACATGATCGGCCGTCTGCCTTTGGCGACCTTGCGCATCCTTGACCTCGCCCGCGCTTTGGCGGCTGAGCCGGATGTGCTGCTGCTGGATGAGATGACCGCCGCCTTGCCGACCGACCTGGTCGCCCGCGTGCTGAAGGTGGCGCGAGAACAGGCGGATGCCGGGCGGTCGATCATCTACATCTCGCACCGTTTTGCCGAAATTGCCGCCCTGTGTGACCGTGCCACCGTGCTGCGCGATGGGGCGACGGTGGGCAGCGTCAAGATTGAACCGGGCATCGAGGGCCGGATTGTCGAGATGATGCTGGGGGCCGATCATTCGCAAAGCCCCTCCACGTCGCGAACCGTGAAGGCCGCGACCCGAAGCGCGCCGCGTTTGGCAGTACGCGGGCTTGCGGCCGGAAGCCGGTTGACAGATGTGTCTTTCGATCTGCGGCAGCGCGAGGTTCTGGGTGTCGTGGCGCTGGAGGGTCAAGGGCAGGACGAACTCTTCGACGTTCTCGCGGGCAACCGTCGGGCTTTGGCCGGAACGGTGGCGATAGACGGCCAACCCGCCAGCTTCCGCCACCCTGCCGATGCGATTGCCGCAGGGCTGACCTTTGTGCCCGGCGACCGCTCGCATGCGCTGCTGATGTCGCGTTCTGTCCGTGAAAACATCGCCTTGCCGTTGGTTGCGCGGCTCTCCAACTGGGGTGTCATTCCGATGCGGGATGAAGCTGCGCGGGTGACAGCCGCCATCGAGCGCTTGCAGATCGACACCCGTGCGCAGGGCGAGGTGCGCAGGCTGTCGGGTGGCAACCAGCAGAAGGTGACGATTGCCCGCTGGATCGCCAAGGGGGTGCAGACTTTGCTGCTGTTTGACCCCACGCGCGGCATCGACATCCGCACCAAGCGGCAGATTTACGCCTTGGTCCGGGAACTGGCCTCGCAGGGGGCGGCGGTGCTGTTCTACACCTCAGAACTTGGCGAGGTGCGGTTGGCCTGTGACCGGGCCGTGGTAATCTTCAACGGGCGCGTGGTGGATGTGATTGACGCCGCCGATGCTGACGAGCCAACCCTGATGCGCGCCGCTTACGGCCTGAGCGGGAAAGAGCGAACCGCATGACGCGCCTTTTGTCGAGGAACGGCTGGACTTTGGGACTTGCTGCTTTGCTGGCGGTGTTGCTGATCGTCACCAAGTTGATCCAGCCAGAGTTCGGGGTGTCAGGTCTGGATTCCCTTGGTCGCGCCGCCTTGCCCTTCGCCCTCGCCGCCTTGGGCATGGCCGTCGTAGTGATTGCCGGTGGGATCGACCTGTCGCTGGCCTCGATGATGGCGGTCACCAGTGTCACCGCCGCAAAGCTGATGGACGGTGCGGGTGATGGGCAATCGGTTCTTGTGGTGCTGTTCGTGCTGGTGCTGGGGGCGGGGTTGGGGGCGGTGAATGGCACACTTGTCGTTGTCTCTCGCGTGCCGGATATCGTCGTCACGCTGTCGATGCTGTTTGTCTGGCAAGGCACCGCGCTGTTGATCCTGAACGCGCCCGGAGGAGCCGCCGCCCCCTGGCTGCGCGCGCTGAGCGTTGGGGGTGTAACCCTGCCCTTCGTACCCGAGGCGCTGACGGTCTGGTTGCCGAAATCGGTGGTGTTTTTGTGCGTCTGTCTGGCGGTGATCTGGCTGCCAATCCGTGCGTCGAAGCTGGGCCTGATGTTCTATGCCGTCGGCAGCGATGCCTTGGCGGCCTTTCGGTCTGGCATTCCCGTCGGGCGAACCAAGATCGCGGCCTATGCCGTCACCGGCCTGTTCGCTGCCCTCGGCGGCATCGCCGTGACGATGAGCACCGGAATAGGCGAGCCGATCCCCGGCCCTTACCTTCTGGCAGCGGTGGCGGCAGTGGTCTTGGGCGGCGTGGTTCTGGGCGGAGGGCGCGGCGGATTGCTGGGCCCGATCCTCGCGGTCTTCGTGTTGCGGCTGGTGCGGATGGATATGACGCTGCTGTCGGTTGACCCCAATGTAACAACCATCGTCGAAGGATCAATCATGGTGGTTGTCGTGATGTTCGGCGGCGTGGTGGCGATGCGGGGGCGGCGGACATGACCAGCACCGAAATGCCCGTCACCCGTCGCATCACCCGCCTGATGGCCGATAACCCCTTGATTCCGCTGATCCTGCTGCTGCTGGCGCTGGTTCTGGCGCTGGAGATCATGCAGCCCGGTATCGTCAGCCCGTTCTGGCTTGGCAACACGGTCAAGGTCGCCATCCCCTTGGCCATGCTTGCCGCGTGCCAGACGCTGACCATGCTGACCGGCGGGATTGACCTGTCAGCTGGTACTGTCGCCACGATCACCGCCTTTGTGATGGCAACCTTGTCGCCTTTGCTGGGCGTACCCGAGGCGGTGCTGGCGGGCCTTGCCTGCGCGGTACTGGCAGGGGCCGTCAACGGTTTTGGCATCGCAATCTGCCGGGTGCATCCCTTGATCATGTCGCTTGGCACCGGACTGATCGCCAATGGATGTCTTCTGGTCTATCAGCGCTACGTCATCGCCACCGGCACCATCATTCCTGACGTTCTGGTCTGGCTTGGCACCGGGCGCAGCTATGGCATCCCGAACGGCCTTGTCGTCTTCATCCCCTTCGCCGCCCTGCTGATCTGGGGCCAGAAGCGCACCGGCTTCGGGCGGCTGCTTTATGCCATCGGCAGCAATGAACCCGCAGCCCGGCTGTCGGGAGTGCGCAGCTGGCAGGTCTATTTCGCGCTTTACACGCTGTCAGGGCTGATTGCGGGCCTGACCGGGTTGATCCTGATCGGGCTGGTCAAGACGCCCTCGCTATCGCTGGCGCTGCGGCTGGATTTACCGTCGGTCGCGGCGGCGGTGGTGGGCGGCACCTCTATCTTCGGGGGGCGCGGGGGCTATGGCGGCACCATCATCGGCGCGCTGATCCTGACCGTGCTGACCACGATGCTGACGCTTTTGCACCTGCCAGAGGGCGCACGCGGCATTCTGTTCGGCCTGATCATCCTGACCGTCACCGCCCTGTACATCCGCCTCACCGAAAAGGGATGACCATGACCTTGCGCATCGCAGGCATCAGCTTTGACCACATGCATATGGGCGACCTGTTGCGGCTGGTGCAGGGCCACCCGAACGCCGAACTGGTCGGCATCTTTGACCCTGACCGGTCCAAGATGGCCCGGGCCATCGAGAATTTCGCAATTCCACCGGACCGCGTCTTCACCGATTTCGACGCCTGCATGGCCACCAAGCCTGACCTCGCCATCCTGTGCGCTGCCACCGCCGACCATGCCAGCTATACCGAACGGCTGGCGGCCCATGGCTGCAATGTCTTCGTCGAAAAGCCCTTTGCGGCCTCGGCCGCCGATGCCCGCCGGATGATTGCGGCAATGACGGGCAAGGTGCTGGCGATCAACTGGCCGCTGGCTTGGGTGCCTGCCCATGTCACCGCCAAGCGGTTGATGGATCAGGGCCTGATCGGCGACCTGCTTGAAGTGCATTTCTATGACGGCAACCGGGGGCCGCTTTATCACCTTGCCGACAAGGTCGAAGTTTCGTCTGAAGAAGTCGAGGCGCAGAAGCCTGCCTCGTGGTGGTACAAGCGCGCATCGGGGGGTGGCAGTCTGCTGGATTACCTGGGCTATGGGGCGACGCTTGGCACCTGGTACATGAACGGTCTGGCCCCGCTGGAGATTACCTGCGTGGTGGATGAAACCCCCGGCATCGAAGTCGACCAGCACTCTATCACCGTCCTGCGCTATGCCTGCGGCCTGTCGAGGATGGAGACGCGCTGGGGCACCTTCACCGACCCCTGGACGATCCAACCGCAGCCGCACTGCGGGTTTGTCTTCGTGGGCACCGACGGCACGATGCAAAGCCGCGACTATGCCGACCATGTCACCGTGCAGACCCGCGCAAGACCAGAACCGCACTCCATCCCCGCCGAGCCCCTGCCCGAGGGGCGGCGGGATGCGATTGGCTATTTCCTCGATTGCCTTGCCAAGGGCGAGAAAATCAGTGGTCCGCTTGACCCTATGGTCAGCCTTCTGGGCCAGCGCATCGTCGACAGCGCCGCCCTTTCCGCGCAACTCAAGCGCACTGTGACGCTGCTGCCATGAGCGCGCCGGATGCCGACACCTATGCCTTGCGCGCCACAAATGTGGGCGAGATTGCCGCCCCCGCCCTGCCCTACTTGCCCCCAGTCCCCCGCAGCTATCGCCCCCGGATCGGCCTGATCGGCGCAGGCGGCATCGCCTCTGCCCATCTTGACGCCTATCGCACAGCCGGATGGGACGTTGCGGCGATCTGCAACCGCACGCTCAACAAGGCCGAGGCTTTGGCGCAAACCTACGCTCCACAGGCGCTGGTGACGGACCGTTTTGAAGAGGTGCTGGCCGACCCATCCATCGACGTGGTCGACATCACCCCGCACCCGGCCGACCGTCTGCCGCTGCTGGAAGCGGCACTGAAGGCGGGCAAGCATGTGCTGTCGCAGAAGCCGTTCGTGCTGGATCTTGGGCAGGGCCAGCGGCTGGTGGACCTTGCCCGCGACAGACGCGTCAAGCTGGCAGTCAACCAGAACGGCCGTTGGGCCCCGCATCTGGCCTGGATGCGCGAGGCTGTGCAGGCCGGGCTTCTTGGCGATGTCATCGCAGCCCATATTGCCATCCACTGGAACCACGGCTGGATTGCCGGCACCCCGTTCGAGCGGACCCGCGATCTGATCCTGTATGACTTCGGCATCCACTGGTTTGATTTCCTCACCAGTATCATCCCCAACCCCGAAAGCATCATCGCAACGACAAGCCGTGCCACCGGCCAGATAGCAGGTGTTCCCCTGCTTGCGCAGGTACTGGTGCGGATACCGGGTGGCCAAGCCTCGCTGGTCTTCGATGGCGGCGTGCCGTTTGGCGCGTCAGACACCACCTACATCGGCGGCACGTCAGGCAGCCTGCACAGCGTCGGCCCCGATCTGGGCACCCAGGTCGTCACCCTGACCACCGCCACGGGCAAAGCGCTGCCTGATCTGCACGGCACATGGTTCAACGATGGCTTCCGGGGAGCGATGGGCGCCTTGCTGGTCGCCATCGAGGACGATACCGAACCCGCCAACGGCGCGGCCGGGAACCTGCACAGTTTGGCGTTGGCCTTCGCCGCCATCCAGTCGGGCCGCACCGGGCGCGAGGTGGCGGTGGGGTCGGTGACACGGTTGGAGGTGTAGGATGACGCGCGTTCTGGTGGTTGGCCTGGGCAACATGGGCCGCTCTCATGCTTTGGCGCATCATCACTTGGGCTCGCAGATCGTGGGGCTGGTGAACCGGTCACCGGTAGACCTGCCTACGCAGTTGCAGCAATACCCGCGCTTTCGCACGCTGGCGGCGGGTCTGGTGGCCAGGCCGGATCTGGTCGTGATCGCCACCTATGCCGACAGCCATGCTGATCTGGCGATTGAAGCGCTGACCCACGGCGCGCATGTCTTTGTTGAAAAGCCCCTCGCCACCACCGTCGCCGATGCTGAACGGGTGGCGGCAACGGTGCGCCAAACCGGGCGCAAACTGGTCGTAGGCTATATCCTGCGCCACCACCCGTCATGGCAGCGCCTGATTGCCGAGGCGCGGGGTTTGGGCGGGCCCTATGTTTTCCGCATGAACCTGAACCAGCAATCGAAGGGGCACCAGTGGGAGGTGCACAAGGCGCTGATGCGGTCCACCTCGCCTATCGTCGATTGCGGGGTGCATTATGTCGATGTGATGTGCCAGATCACCGATGCCAAGCCTGTGCGCGTCCACGGCATGGGCCTGCGTCTGTCAGACGAGATTGCGCCCGACATGTACAACTACGGCCAGTTGCAAGTGAGTTTCGCGGATGGATCCGTTGGCTGGTATGAGGCGGGATGGGGGCCGATGATGTCGGAAACCGCGTTCTTCGTGAAGGATATCATCAGTCCAAACGGCTCGGTGTCCATAGTGGACAGCGACAAGGTGGCCTCTTCCGATATCGAAGGCCACACCCGGGTGGGTGGCATCCTTCTGCATCGGGCGGATGGCGATCACCTGATCCGGATGCCGGAAGAACCCAGCCATCAGGACCTGTGCAACGCCGAACAGGCCTTCGTCCTGCGCGCCATGGCCAAGGATATCGACCTGACCCGCCATGTGCAGGACGCTGTGCAATCGCTGCGCATCTGCCTTGCCGCCGATGAAAGCATCCGCAGCGGGCAAAGCGTGCTGCTTTAGCGGTGCAGTCGGTGCAGCACGTCGCGGCAGGCCCCGCGCAAACATTTCGGATGCCGGATGCAAGACCGTCAGGTGGGATGAAGATTTAAAGACAACCAGCCCTGACCTGATCCGCATCAGCCACCTTCGCCGTCTAGTGGGCGCAACGCAGGTCGATAAGGTTGAAGACAGATGAAAGACACGCAAACCGTCGGACCGACTGGCGACGCGCCTGCGCCAGCCAAACCGCTGACCGACGGTAAGCTGCCCGTGCTGATCGCGGTGCGGAACCCGAATGTCTGGTATGAAACCACCGAGGCCCTTCACGATGTGACCTATGATCTGCGGCGCGGTGAAATCCTCGCCTTCATTGGCCGGTCAGGCTGTGGCAAGACCATCGCGCCCAAATATCTGACCGGATGCCGGATGCGGTGCCTGGCATCCGGGTTGAAGGGGCAATCCGGATGAAAGGCATAGACGTCTACAGCCCGGACATTGACCCGCCCGAATACCGGCAGCACTTCGGATGGGTGGCGCAGATGCCCAATCCCTTTGCCGGGACCGTTTACGAGAATACCTCCCGGGGGTGCCCGCATTCACGGCCTGATGCGTGATCATGCCGAACTGGACGCCCATGTCGAAACCTGCCTGCGGCGGGTCGACCTGTGGGACGAGGTGAAGGACATTCTGCACACCGCCTGCGGCACCTGCCTGTCAGAAGGCAAGCAGCAGCGGCTGTGCATTGCCCGCGCCCTGGGCACCAAACCGGACGTTCTGCTGATGGACGAACCCACTGGCTCGCCCGACCCGATTGCTGCCCGCCAGATCGAGAACCTGATATTGTCTCTGCGCCAGACCGTGACCATCGTTGTGACCACCCATTCAATGATGGCGGACCGCTGACCGGGTTGCGGTGTTCCACCTTGGCCGCATGGTCGAAGCGGGCAATACCACGCAGATCTTCAGCGCCCCGGTCACATCAGAGGCCCAGGCCTTCATCCATGGACGTGTGGGCTGATATGATGGACGGTTGCGCAGGGAGGCCGCGCCGGGACTGTTGTGCGCCGGGCTGCGGGAAGGTGAAGCGAGCTGATGCGTCTGGGCCGGATGCGTCTGGGCCTGATCGTCTGGTCGTAATCTGGCCGTGGTCTGGCGGTCGTCTGGCGATGCATGGCTTGGGGAGCGACACGACAGGCGGGACGATCTGGATGATCACCGGGCTCGGCAGTCAGACATGGCAGTGCTTTGCGCAACCCTTGCGCTGAAAGGTCAGCATCTGGCGGGGCATGGCGCTTTCACCAAGGCCTTGGGTGGCGGGATGTGAGGGCAACTGACCTGACCACCCTTTTTCGGAAAACACGGGTCGTCAGCAAATTCCTGCACCGGCCTTTATGGCTTCACCGCCAAGTCGACCACGCGGCCCCGTGTTGGAAGCGCCACAAACGCCCGCGCTAACTTGATACAGGATATCTCGGGCGCAGAAATTCGCCATGCCGATACCTGACTGACCGGCCCTGCATGCCCGAACTGATGTCCATCAACGACAAAAGCCAACCTCAAGCACAAGCTGCCCGCAGATCTGATAAGGAAGACCGCCATGCCAGGCATGCTGAACCCTGGTTTTGTTACGGTGGCCGCGCACACCCTTGCTCAGAACGCGGCTCTGACGAGCGCGATTGACAGGTACTAGGCCGGGAAACCGGTCCTGCTCAACGCCGCATCGGTGGCGGACCTGTTTTTGGCGGGCAACCGGGTGGTTCTCGCGGCACCGGTTGGCGGCGCGGAGCATCTGGCCGGGCGCAGAGCGACGGTTGGCGCTGGCGGTCTGTGCTGGCCATATCCCTGGCATTTGGGTGCGGAGGGCAGGCCTGTGGCGGCCGATGGCGGATTGCCTTGCGGGCAAGTTCAGGCTGGCGTGGCTTGTCCCGGTCGCGGGTTGGTTCTTCAGGCTGAGCATGATACTGTGGAGCATCGGCACGCTGGCGGCCTTCCTTTTGCTCGGGGCTTGGATGAGGCGGCGCGATGGAGCGCAAGCGTGATGCGCCGCGCGGTCACCGCAGGGGTACGGCAATGGTAACGCGGCGCGCCATGCTGTCCGGCGGTGGGGTTGCGCTGCTGGGTCTGGGCGGGGCTGCCTGGGCGGGGCTGCGTCAGATGGAGAAAATGGCCAACTACGAGACGGCGGTGGCCGTGCAGCGCGCCGTGGCCGCCACCTCGCCAGAGGTCAGCGATCTGATCCGCTGTGCGACCATTGCTCCCAATGGGCACAATACTCAGGCGTGGCGGTTTCAGTCAAAGCCCACGCAAATCGCGATCCTGCCCGATTTCACCCGCCGCACGCCCGTGGTTGACCCCGATGATCACCATGTCTTCGTCTCATTGGGCTGTGCCGCCGAAACCCTTGCCATTGCTGCCGGGGCTACGGGAAAGACCGGCGAACTTACGTTCGATCCTGCGGACGACGGCGCAATTCTGTTCAACTTCGGGGCTGGCAACGGCACCGGGCAGGCCCTGTTTGACGCCATCCCGCATCGGCAATCGACGCGGGCGGACTATGACGGCTCAACCGTCAGTGTTGCGGATCTGACGGTGCTTGCGGCTGCGGCGAAGGTTCCCGGGGTTGATCTGATGCTGGTGACCGACAGACCTCAGATGAACAAGATCGGCGATCTGGTCATTGCCGGGAACACCACCCAGATTGGCGAACCGGCCTTTGTGGCAGAGTTGAAGCACTGGTTGCGCTTCAGCCCTGGGAACAGCGCTGCGCACCGGAGATGGGCATTTCCGCGCATGTAGCGGCAGTCCAGCCCTGCCAGACTGGCTGGGGCCGCAGGTGTTCGATATGGTCTGTACCGTGAAGGCCGAGACGGCGAAATATGCAAGCCAGATCGCCTCTTGCGCCGGGGTCGCGGTTTTTTCCGGTGCCGGGGCCGACCCCGCCCATTGGGTGCAGGTCGGGCGGTCCTGTCAGCGCTTTGCGTTGCAGGCCACGGCTTTGGGCCTGAAATGTTCGTTCCTGAACCAGCCGGTAGAAATACCGGGCCTGCGCGCCGACCTTGCAGCACTGATTGGCCTGCCGGGGCGCCGTCCGGACATCGTTCTGCGCTTTGGTCGTGGTGCGGCACTACCCTTCTCGGCACGCAGGCCGGTAAAAGCGGTGATGATGTGAAGCCGCCGCCTGTTACCCGCGGCACGAGGCCGGGCCAGTCGGGTGCCGGGGGCACCCTTGCGCCGACCAGCCGATCAACCAGACCGCTACGAGGACAGATCCGCCAGGCCTTCCGGGTTTTCGCACAAGCCCCATTGGGGCCGATCAACTGGAGACCGCCTGCCATGGCCCCACCGGGCGTCCTGTTCCCGCCAACGTTGCAACTGGTACGGGCGCGGATAAGGGCAACCGTGGCCTCAGCTCTGCCAGCCCTTTTGACAAGGGCAAACCCGGCTGAACATGCCCAAAGCGCGGCGAGCCCGCGCAAAGACAGGGCTACGGCGACGTCTCCGACCTTGTCGGCAGGGAACCGGGCCAGCCTGGGTCCTTGCCGTCAGCGATTCCGGGCAAGGTGCCGCACTTGTTGAGGTCACAATCCGGCTGGTCCGGCAATTCCCGTCACGACGTCACCCACACCGCAAACACCGGGCGGCAATCAGCGTGTCATGGGAGTCTGACCCGGGCCATGGGCAAACTTCTGTCCTTGCAGCCTTTGGCACCCTGACCCTCGCCTTGATCTGAAGCCCCGCAGACAGCCGCAACCACGTTGACAGCCACGTTGACCACGGGGCAAAGGCGAAGGTCACTCACCAAAGGTGAATTCAATCTCGCCGCGCAGCAAGCCCAAGGCCGCCCGCGCCATGCAGTCAGCGTTCCTGACCGGGTCAAAATCTGCCAGCGCCTTCTGCCAGCCCCGCACCGCCAGCCCTTCATGGCCACGTGCCACCAGATTGCCCGTAGCCTGTTCCAGTTCGGCATGGTCGATCACGGTGGCAGCAACCGCGACAGGGTCAAGATCGGAAGAGAATTTGAAGATGCCCGGCAGGCACTGGAACCAAGTGTGGCCGAAGATCACGGCGGGTTTGCCCTTCTTGATCGCCTCCCACCCCGCAGTGCCGGTGATCACGGCGACGAACTGTGACCGCTTGATCAGGTGGTGGGTATCAGCCTCGCTGGACAGGAAACGCACTTGGGAAATGCGTTTCAGGCGGTGAAAGAACATCGGGCCACGGGCGTAAGCACCCTGTTTGGGGTTCTCTTTCACATAGATCAGCCAATCGGGCGGCAGGGTGCGCGACAGTTCTTCAATCGCCAGCACCTGATCGCGGTAGCCGCCGCCAAGCGATGAGGTGGTCATCTCGGGTTGCAGATGCAGGGGGAAATATACGAATTTCCGGTCCCATTCGACCTTTTGGTTTTCATACTCGGCCAGATGTTCGAAATAGGCGAATTCGTTTTCGTCGAAGAAGCGGGCGAAGGGGTCGCGCCATTTCGGAAAGCTGCCATAGATGCGCTGCATCCGCATGAGGGTGCGGGCAAGGTAGACCGGGTTGAAGGCCGCCAACGGCTTGCGCGCCAGAACATAGGTCAGGAACTGGCCAAAACCGCGCAAGGTGATGCTGCCGCGCTGGCTGTTCTTGTCATCAATTTTGGTCATGTAGAACAGTTCGGTTTCTTTGTCGCGCTCGATCGGCCAGGGCTTGGCGTGGCCTGCCTTGGGGTCGAACGCGCCAAAGTCCTCGATCTGGCGCATCGAAAAGCTGAGGTTGGGGAAATGCGACATGGTCAGGATCACGGTTTGCAGGCCCAAAGCGCGCGCTGCATCATACAGAACCGTGTCATAAACCAGATGCGGCACGTTGAAGAACAGAACGTGGGTGCTGCGCGCTGCGATCAGCTTTTGCGCCATGACATCGGACAGGATGTGGTAGTAGTCCAGATAATCCTGCAAGTTCATCAGGTTGTGCGGGCGATAGCGATAGCCGGGCGCAAAACGATACATTTGATCGACCGTGGTTTCCATCGCTGACAGGAAATCGGGTGCTGCCAGCAGGTTCAGGTTGGCGCCTTTGTAGCTTTGCCCATCCATCAGATGCCCGCCCTTGGCGCGGCGGGTGTCCATCCGTGACAAGGACGAGGCTTTGAAATCGGCATCCACATCGCCCAGATGCACGACGCTTTCAATCTCGTCTCCCGCCAGTTCGCGCAGGCGGTCAAGGTAGACCGAGGTGTGCTTGCCGGGTGCGTTGCAGAAAAGGCGGATGGTCATGGGTCCTCACACGTGGCTGTGGGGCCTTGAAGGCCTTGATCGAGGTATGCCAGCCCTTTGGCCGGGGTCAACCGGCAAGATCGGTCGGAAGCGGGGTTCAGCCGCGCAGCAAGCCTTCGGCAAGGTCAAAGTCGGCGCGGGTGTCGATATCGACCGACCGTTCCGGCGGCATCACAAGCGCCACGGTATCGGCATCAATCAGGCGGCCATTTGCAAGAAACCAGTCGCGCCGGGCAAGGTAGATGGCACCGTTCAGCCGGTAAGCCGATGGCAGGTCTTGCCGCCGCAAGCCTTTGGGCGGTTCGGGTAGCAGGCGGGACAGCCGCCCTTCTTCGGATTGCAGATACATCAGCCAGGGCGATTCCGAAGTCTCACACACCGAAACGCAGGACGCCGCACCCGTGGCCTGCATCCGCTGCCACGCGGCATCAATGTCAGTGGCAAGGCGCAGCGGCGAGGTCGGTTGCAGCAACACGAAATAGTCCAGACCAGGGCATTCGGTCAGCGCATGGCGCAGCACATCCACCGAAGTCGCCGTATCGCTGGCCAGTTCGGCGGGGCGCAGGAAGGGCACCTCGGCCCCCTCGGCCCGCGCAACTTCGGTGATTTCCGGGTCATCGGTGGACACCACCACCCGCCTGACCGCATCAGAGGCCAAAGCCGCAGCAATCGACCAGCCGATCAGCGGGCGTCCGGCCAAGGGCAGCACGTTCTTGCGCGGCAGACCTTTAGAGCCTCCCCTTGCCGTGATGATGGCCAGAACCTCACCGCTCACCTTGCGAACACTGTCTGGTATTCGCTTCGCGCCCGGTCAAGGTCTTCGATCCGGCCGATGTCCATCCAGTAGTCGCGGATCGGATAGACCGAGGCGATGTCACCCTGCTTGACGATCCGCAGAAAAAGGTCGGGCATATCCAGAGGTTTACCGGGTTCGATCAAGGTGGCCACTTGCGGCGACAGCACATAGATGCCGGCGTTGACGTAGAAATTCTGGTTGGGCTTTTCCTCGATCCCGATCAGACGGCTGCCCTCGGCCTGGATGACGCCGTAGGGCACCTGCATGTTGAACTCACGCGCGCCCATGGTGGCTGCGGCGTTGGTGTCAGTGTGAAAGCGCAGCATCTGTTCGAAGCGCAGCGTGGTCAGCAGGTCGGCGTTCATCACGACAAAGGGGGTATCGGGCCAGTCCGGCATCAGCGACAGGGCGCCTGCGGTGCCCATGCGTTCCGTCTCGTCGATATAGTCGATCTCGACGCCGAAGCTGTGGCCATCGCCGAAGTGGGTGCGGATCACATCGGCAAGGTAGCTGACCGATATCGTGAAGCGGCCAAACCCCTGGTCAATGAAGTTGCGCAGGATGATTTCCAAGAGCGGAGTATCGCCCACTGGCAGCATTGGCTTGGGCAGGTTTTCCGTCAGCGGACGCAGGCGCAGGC
This sequence comes from Rhodobacterales bacterium, assembly GCA_043721775.1. Taxonomy (GTDB): domain Bacteria; phylum Pseudomonadota; class Alphaproteobacteria; order Rhodobacterales; family Rhodobacteraceae; genus Stagnihabitans. The sequence continues at coordinate 16,708 of JAYSQA010000334.1, read as the reverse complement.
CAAGACCACCGGCCATCAGCACCACCCGAGTTGTGTTGGGCGTCAGGCCGACGATCTCGTCGATCCACGCCAGATCGACCAGACGACCCTCGGCATCGACCAAAGGCACATGGTGCAGGCGCTTTTCGCGCATCAGGCGGCGGGCAGCGGGGCGGCCTGCGGTGGCGGGAATGGCAATCGGGTTGCGGCACATCACAGCCGACACCGGGCTATCAAGGCCAAGGCCCCCCAGCAGGCCGCGCCGGATGTCGCCATCGGTCACCGTGGCCAAAAGGCGGCGGTCGGCATCGACGACAAGGGCCAGTTGGACCACACCCTGATTGATCGCCAGCATGGCATCGCGGATCGAGGCCGTCTCGGAAATCGCTATCTTGTGAATGTCGACGATCACTGGGACCCGTCCTTCCTGATCAATGGCCGCGCCGGACAGCCGACCACGGTAGAGCCTGCGGCCACATCCTGCGTGACAACCGCCCCCATGCCGACAACAGCCCCAGCCCCGATGCGCAACGGCTGCCCCGGTTTGCCCTGCCGCAGGATCGCCCCGGTGCCGATATAGGCGCCATCCTCGATCACCACATTGCCGTTGCAACACACTTTGGGGGCAAAAGTCACGAAGTCCCCGATTTCACAGTCGTGCGCGACGTACGAGAAGATGTTGAGGTGGAAGAACCGGCCGATCTTGGCATTGCTGGTAATCACCGTGTTGGCACACAGTATAGCCCCCTCGCCAATCTGATTCTCGGCATAAAGGGTCGCATTTGGGGCGATCAGGGTCTGCGGAATGGCCCCTTGGCCGATAGCCAAACCTGCCAGCTTCCGGCGCAAGGTGGCGTCAGCAATCGCAAGGTTGAAGAAACATTCGCCCTCTACGGCCAGAAATGCGCGCTCTGACATTTGGGGTGTTCCGTTGACCGCAGGCCCCGTTTCAACATCAACAAAGACACAGCGGTCAAAGGAAGATGGTGACGCGTCGCGTGCCATCAGGGTTGCCAGCGGCATCACCTCACGTGCAAATCCTCCGGTGCCGAAAAGTCCGAAGATACCGTTTCCCATTCAAGCCTCGTGCCGCAAGTCGGACCAGTGCAGTTGATCGCCTGCCTTGACCGGCTGCGTCAGGCGCGTGCCCACGACATCCCAGAACGACAGCGGCGAAAGGCCGTCGCCGGGGCGCAGAACGGTCAGGTCTTCCGGGCCAAGCACTTGCCCGGCAGGCAAATCGCGCACCGCCACGATGCTGCGGCGCACCACGATCCTGTTCGCAAGTTCCGGCCCGGCAGGCTGCTTTATGCCGTTGCCCAGCGAGGCCTCAACTGCGCGGATCCCCTGCACCAGCGCCGCCAATTCCTGCGGTTCAATAGAGGCGGCATGGTCGGGGCCGGGCAGATTGCGATCCAGTGTGAAGTGCTTTTCAATGACACAGGCCCCAAGCGCCACCGCTGCCAGCGAAATCGCCAGCCCCTCGGTATGGTCCGAATAGCCGACGCGCAGACCGAAAGCCTTCGACATGGTGTCCATCACGCGAAGATTGGTCTGATCAACGGCCGCCGGATATTCCGTGGTGCAGTGCAGCAAGACCACCCTCTGCCGCAACATATCCCAGGCCTTTGGGTCATGCAGGGCCTGCGAAAAGGCGTGGCGCGACAGATCCTGGCCGCCCATCATCCCGTAGGCAAGCACACCCAAGGCCTCTTCAACCTCGGCAAGGGTGCCCATGCCCGACGACAGGATGATCTGCACGCCCGAGCGTGCCGTCGCCAGAAGAAGCGGCGCGTTTGTCAGTTCTCCCGACCCCAGCTTGATCCGCTTCTGCTTCAAGACATCCACAAGGAAGGCCAGGCTTTGCGTCTCTCCGGCGGTCGACAGGAATTCGATCCCTCGCACCTCGCACCGCTCTTTGACCAAGTGATGCGCATGGGCAGAAAGCTCCAACCGTTTCAGCATCTGGTGCTGGGTTTCAATCCGCCCTGTCGTACGCTCTTGATACCCGGCCTTCGGCGCATCCGGGCTGGCGAGCAGATCGGCCCGGAAGGTCTGAAACTTGACAACATCTGCGCCAGCCTCTGCCGCACGGTCGACCAGCTGCAATGCCAGATCGGTGTTGCCGTTATGGTTTACGCCAGCTTCCGCAATGATCAGGCAGCGGTTGGTCATGATACAATATCCTTGAAAGATTTCCGAACGAGCGCTGCGGGATTTTGCAGGCCCGATATGATCTGCGCAATCTGGACGGCAGAGGTTCCATCGCCAAAAGGGTTCACCGACCGCCCGTTGAAGTCCATCGCCAGTGCCTGACGGATCGCTTCGGCAATCGCCCCACTGTCCGCCGCACAATCCACCACGCTGGAGGCACGCGGACGGCGGGCCTGACGGTCGCCGACATTGACCGTGGGCACGCCAAACGACGGCGCCTCATAAAGCCCGCTGGAGGAGTTGCCGATCACCACATCCACTTGCGCCAGCGCCGAGACATAGCGTTGCGAGCCCAGGGAGGTGCGGAAGACAGAGTTTGGCCGCTTTGACACCCAAGCCTGCATCAACGCGTCAATCTCCCTCGCGCCGGGGTCGGCGTTGCTGCCGGTGACGATGACGGAAGCCTCGGGGAACTGGTCAAGGGCTGTCAGCAGGGCGCGGCATTGGTCGGTGGCATTGTCCGACAGCGTCGGCGGGTGGAAGGTGACCAGAAACACCGGGCGGCTTTCCGGGTCCAGTCCAAGGTCGGCAAACAGCATGGCCCGGCCCAGCTTTGGCGTTTGCAGAAGGGTGTCGATGCCGGGGCTGCCGGTCAGAAAGACGCGGTCAGGGGCCTCGCCCATTTGCAGAAGGCGCGTTTGCGCCTCGGCGTTGGTGACGAAATGCACGGCGGACAGCTTGGTGATGGCGTGGCGGATGGCATCGTCAAAAGCGCCCTCGGTCACGTCACCGCCAGCGATATGGGCCACGGGAATGCGGGCAGGCAGGGCGGCGGCAACCATCGCCAGCATCTCATAGCGGTCGCCCAGCACCAGCATCAGGTCGGGGCGCACATCGGCCAGCAGTCTTGCCATGCCGGACAGGCCAGCGCCCATCGCCTCGCCCAAGGCGCGGGGGCTGTCGTCGGCGGTCAGGCCCATGTCGATGCGGTGGAAATCGGGAAAGCCTGCCGCAGCAACGGCGCGGCCCTGGTCGCCATCGGGGGAAAGGTGCTGGCCAGTCAGGGCAAGGGTCACCTCCACCCCCCGGGCTTTCAGCGCCAGCAGAACCGGGCACAGCAGCCCCCAGTCGGCCCGCGTTCCGCTGACAGCCAGAACCTTCATGCCCGAAACCTTCATGCATTGCCTGCCAGATTGGCCGACGACGGCAGGTTCAATACCCGCGCCGCCAGATCCTCGGCCACCGACAGGTCGGCACGCGGGCAGGATTGGTACATCGGCAGGCGGTGCATCAGGGTCCAGATCGGCCGCGTCATCAGCCCGGCATCGTTCAGGGCGGCCAGAACCTGATCCCGGCGGTGAGCTTGGGCAGCATCCAGCACCAGCGTGTTCAGCCAGTGGTTGCTGTGGGAACCTGCGGCCTCTTGCACGACCTGTGCGCCTTGGAAGCCGGCAAAGCTGCTGGCATACCGCTGGGCTAACCGGCGCTTCGCCGCCAGTCGCTGCGGGAGTTGTTCGAACTGGGCCACGCCAAGGGCGGCGTTCAGGTTGGGCAGGCGGTAGTTGAAGCCGACCTCGTCATGGAAGAACTCCCACCGGTGGGGAACCTTGGCGGTGGTGGTCAGATGCTTGGCGCGGCGGGCCAGCGCCTCGTCATCCGTCACGATCGCCCCGCCACCGCCGGTGGTGATGATCTTGTTGCCGTTAAAGGATAGTGTCGCCAGCCGCCCGAAACTGCCGCAGGGCTTTCCGTGATAGCTGCTGCCGAGGCTTTCGGCAGCATCCTCGACGACGGGCAGGTTCCAGTCGGCAGCGGCGGCCAGCAAAGTTTCCATGTCGACGGGGAAACCAAAGACATGCATCGGCACGACCGCCGCAATCCGCCGCCCAGTTGCGCGGTTGACAGGACCAGTGGGGCTGCGGGTGGCGATCCGGTCAAGATGCGCAGCCAAAGCGACGGGATCAATGCCAAGCGTGGCAGCCTCGGAATCCACCAGATGCGGCACCGCTCCGGCATGGACGACGGCATTGGCGGTGGCGGCAAAGGTCAGGGCTGGCAGCAGAACTTCGTCGCCCGGCGACACGCCAGCCAGCAGCAGGGCGATCTGCAATGCCGCGGTCCCGTTCACCACGGCCACACCATAGCGCACGCCGCTTGCCTCGGCCACCAACTGTTCAAAGCGGTCCACATAAGAGCCAACCGAGGACACCCAGCCGGTATCAAGGCAATCCTTGACCAACTCCCACTCGCGCCCGGCAAATTCCGGCGCGTGAAGGGGGATCATCTGGTCAGATGCACCGGTCACGCGGCGCACGCGGTCAATGATCTCGGCTTCGAAGGATTGGCTCACGGTTGGCCCTTTTCAGTCGTTGAAGCGGTCAGTCGTTGAAGCGATCAGTCCGGTACATCGCCAGATTGGCGGGGTCGCGGAACCACTCCGCCGTCTCGGCAAGGCCACGCAGGAAGCCGTCGCGGCCACCGTAAGCGGGGGCCCAGTTGAACAGGGATCTTGCCAGCTCGACACCGGCGAACAGGCGTTCGACCTCGCTTGCCTCGGGGCGCATCCGGTCGGGGTCGGGCTGAACCTCGACCTCTACCCCCATCGCCTCGGCAATGGCGCGCACGGTGTCAGCGATGGAGATTTCAAAGCCGCTGCCGATGTTGACCACGCGGCCCAGAACAGCATCGCAATTCATCGCCTGAAGGAAGCCCTGTGCTGTGTCGTGCACAAAGGTGAAATCGCGTGTCGGCGTCAGGGCACCCAGCCTGATCTGGCGGTGGCCTGCGGCAATCTGGCTGATTATGGTGGGGATGACCGCCCGCGCTGATTGCCGGGGGCCGTAGGTGTTGAAGGGTCGCAGGACCGTGACCGGCGTACCGAAGGACTTGTGGAACGACAGCGCCAGTTGATCGGCGGCAATCTTGGTTGCGGCATAGGGTGACTGCGCGTTCAGCGGATGATCTTCGGTGATCGGCACGAACTGCGCGGTGCCATAAACCTCGGAGGTGGAGGTGCAGACCACCCGCGCCGTGCCCAGCCGCTGTGCGGCCTGCACCACATTCAGCGTGCCGGTGATGTTGGTTTCGACATAGCTGGAGGGCGCCCGATAGCTGTAGGGAATGGCGATCAAAGCGGCCAGATGCAGCACCGCATCGCAGCCCGTCATCGCCTGTTCAACGCATTGACCGTCGCGGATATCGCCGGAAATCACCTCGACCGCCGCCCGGGTTTCTGGAGAGATCCGGTCCAACCAACCCCAGCTGTTGAGCGAGTTATAGACCACCAATGCCCGGGTCTGATAGCCAGCCTGCACCAGCGCCTCGACCAGATGCGAGCCGATGAAGCCATCGGCCCCGGTCACCAGAACCTTTTTTCCAGCCGCCATTCCGATGTCTCCGCCAAGTTCTGCGCCAAGTTTCGCGCCAAGACCGGCGCGAGTGCCGCGCAGAATGTGCCTAGCCTTGGCTTGCAGTCGATATGCCGGATCGGCCCTGGCATTGCAAGACGTGCCGCTGGCAGCCGTTCGGACGACACCGAGGTAAGCGGGCGCTTGACCTTTCGAAGCGCCCGCGCTGTCACAACGCGCCGTTCCAACGCAAATGACCGGTCAGGACAAAGCTGCAACGGATCGGCAAATCCCACCGCAGGAAACACCGCGACACTGACTTCACGTTTCGGTTTGCCCGGTCGTGCTGGAACGGCTGCTGCTTCAGATCAGCTTGAACCGGGTCCTTCCTGATAAGCTGTGCGCAGGATCGGGGGATCGCCCGGTTCTGCAACCGCAGCCTTCCAATCGCAGCCTTCCAATCGCAGCCTTCCATTGGGATCACAGGGCATGACCAAATCACCCGATATAGCAGGACTGGCCGCCCTGGCTTTGTGCGAGTCCATCCTGCTGGCTTTGAACGACCGCGATGTCATGCCGGAAAGCACCATTGTCGGCGTTCTGAACAGCGCTGCGAAAACACTGGAAGAAGCGCCGCGCCGCGAAGGACAGTCAGCCTCGCATGCCGCAGCCGCCGTATTGATTCACAAGATCATCGACGGGCATAATTCGGTCCGCAGGTCTTGAAAGGGCTTGGCCACGCCGCTTTTCGGGCAGGACCCGCCCGGTTTGCCCTGAATTCTTGTCGGGTGCCGTCAATTGGGAACCAAACGCGGGTTCGGACGTTTGGTTCATATGCTGAAAGGAAGACCGATGCACAGTGTTCGGATAGCGACAAAAGTTGCGGTAGTGGCTTTGCCCAAGCGGACCGGTCTGCCCGATGGCGTTCTGAAGGGTGGGCCAGAGGAAGACCCGCCTGAAACTCCGCCCGGTGATCTGCCTGAACCACAGCCGGTGGGCCCCGATCAAGGCGGTCTGGTCGCGACCAAAAGTGCTTTCCCATCCCATCTGATCTGAAAAGGAACTTCCTGATGTCTCTTGGCACAATTCTGATCGTTCTTCTTATTATCGCCCTGTTGGGCGGTTTCAGCGGTTTTGCCGGTGGCTATGGCTACGGCTATGGCCACGGCGGCGTCGGTCTGATTGGCGTGGTGCTGATCGTCATCGTCGTGCTGGTACTGACCGGGCGGATGTGACGCATCCAACCAATATGCCCGCTTCGAATGTGCCGGTAGATGACGACCGGGTATCGCCCCGCACATGGGCCGGCTTTGCCGCCATGTGCGTCGGCATGTTCGCGGCCATTCTGGATGTGCAGATCGTGGCAACCTCGTTGCCCGACATTCAGGCAGCGCTGGCGGTCAGCCCCGATCAGATGAGCTGGATCCAGACCGCCTATCTGATTGCCGAGGTGGTGGCCATTCCCTTGACGGGGTTGCTGATGCGCATCCTGTCGATGCGCTGGCTGTTTGCCGGGGCTTTGGCGCTGTTCACGCTGGCCTCGGTCGGCTGTGCGGCATCGGGCAGCTTTGCCGTGCTGATTGGCTGGAGGATCGTGCAAGGCGCATCGGGCGGGACGCTTATTCCGGTGGTGTTTTCGGCGGTGTTCCTGATGTTTCCGCCGGCGCGGCAGGGGCTGGCCACCACATTGGCCGGGGTTCTGGCCGTTCTGGCCCCCACGGTTGGGCCGATCGTGGGCGGCTGGATCACCCAGACCTATTCCTGGCACTGGCTTTTCCTGATCAACGTCGCTCCGGGAGTGTTGGCGACCGGGGTTGCCCTTGCGGTTCTGCCCCGGGCTAGGGCGCGGTTTGATCTGATGCGGTCGGTCGACCTTGTTGGCGTTCTGCTTTTGGCCCTGACACTTACCGCGCTGGAGATCGCGTTGAAACAGGCGCCTGAGCGGGGCTGGACCTCGGGCCTTGTGGTGGGGTTGCTGGCGCTGGCGGGGGTTGGTGCGACGGGCTTTGTGCGGCGCAGTCTTGGCGGCACCCACCCCGTCGTTGATCTGCGTGCCTTTGGGGATCGCAACTTTGCGGTCGGTTGTGTCTTCAGCTTCGTTCTGGGGATTGGGCTGTTCGGGTCCGTCTATCTGATGCCGGTCTTCCTGGCCTTTGTCCGCAGCCAGAACGCCTTGCAGATTGGCACCGTGATGCTGGTCACCGGAGTGGCGCAACTGGCCACGGCCCCGGTTGCCGTAGCGCTGGAGCGCCGTCTGGATGCGCGGTTGCTGACGGCTGCGGGCTTTGCCCTGTTCACGCTTGGATTGGCGATGAGCGCGTTTCAGACACCGCAAACCGGCTTTTCAGGCATGGTCTGGCCGCAGATCGCGCGCGGGCTTGCCATCATGTTCTGCCTGTTGCCGCCGACGCGGATGGCCTTGGGGCGGCTGGCGGCAGACAAGGTGGCAGACGCCAGCGGCCTGTTCAACCTGATGCGCAATCTGGGCGGGGCGATTGGCCTGGCGCTGATCGACACGGTGATCTATTCGCGGTCCGCCGGGCACGGTGCCAGCCTGCTTGCCCGTCTGCAAGGCGGCGACCTTGCAGCAGCGCGCTTTGTGGGCGTGCCCGAAGCGGCCCTGGCCGCAGGTCCGTTGCCCCCCGCGCTTCAGGCGCAGCTTGCGCCACTTCTGGAAAAGGCCGCCCTGACAGCGGCGATAAATGACGCCTGGGCAATGATTGCCATGCTGACGGCTGCTGCGCTTTTGTGCCTGCCCCTGGTGCGGCGCAGCGCCTGACGTGGCGACATCGCAGGAAATTGCGCCACATCGCGAACCTGCATCAGTTCCAACGGTGCCATGATTGCGCAGGGTCGGGCGGATGAAAGGACCCATGTTACCCAGAATGATGCCAAGGCCGCCAAGAACCTCGATGCGGCACCGTACGGGTCGGCCTGACAAATTCAGCCGCCCTTCAACCCGGGGCCCTAAGGGGCGCCGCTAACGTGGGCTTGTACATCGCTCCGGCCCAAAGACTGTCGCTGCGCCACCTGTTCCGCACACCCCCTTCGACCCGCCGACCTGCGGCCATCCGCCGCCAAGGAGAACACATGCCAGACCCGATCACACTCGTCTCCATCGCCACAGCCACCCCGCCCCATCGCATTGGCCAGCGCGAGGCCACCTTGGCCGCTTATGACAGCTTTGCCGCCCGGTTTGACGGTTTTGACCATTTGGCCCGCGTGTTCGACAGTGCGGGCATCCGCAGCCGCTATCTGGCGCAGCCGTTGGAGTGGTACATGCAGCCGCGCGGCTGGGCTGAACGCAACGCCGTCTATCTGGAGGCTGCGGACGCCTTGTTCGTGCAGTCAGCGTCGCTGGCGCTAGAGAAGGCCGGGATACTGGCCGCCGACGTCGATACCGTGGTGACCGTGTCCTCCACCGGGCTTGCCACACCTTCGGTCGATGCGCGGGTCAGCGGGCAGATGGGCTTTCGCAGTGATATCGAGCGGGTTCCGGTCTTTGGCCTTGGGTGCGCCGGGGGTGTCACGGGTTTGGGTCTTGCGGCCCGGTTGGCCAGATCGCGCCCAGGCAGCACCGTGCTGCTGGTCGCGGTAGAGCTGTGCTCGGTCGCATTCCGGCTTGACCGGCTGACGAAAGAAAACATTGTGGCCTCGGCCCTGTTTGGCGACGGGGCTGCGGCTTGCGTGCTGCGCTGTGGCAATCAGGGCCGCGCGCCCGACGGGTTGGCGCTGGTGGAAGCTTCGGGCCAGCATACCTGGCCCGGCACGCTGGATATCATGGGATGGAGCGTGGATGACACGGGGCTTGCCGTGATCTTTGACCGGGCCATTCCGCCCTTTGCCACCGAACACATGGGGCCGGCGGTGACGGGCATTCTGCAACGGCACGGGATTGCCATGGCACAGGTCGACCGCTTTGCCTGCCATCCCGGCGGGGCCAAGGTCATCACGGCACTGGAAGTTGCCCTGTCGCTGGATCAGGGCACGCTGGACCACGAACGCAGCGTGCTGGCGGATTACGGCAACATGTCCGCCCCAACGGCCCTTTTCGTGCTGGACCGGCTGGCGCAATCGACACTGCCCAAGCGCACGGTCCTGACCGCGATGGGCCCGGGCTTCACGGCCAGTTGCGTGTCTTTGGTGCAAGCCGCATGACGTTTGCACCCCTTCTGCTGACGCTGGTTACGGCAGAGCGTCTGGCCGAGCTTTCGCTGGCGCGCCGCAACACCGCCGCCCTGCTGGCCAAAGGCGCGGTCGAGGTTGCACCGCGCCACTACCCGGTGATCGTGTCCCTGCACGCCGCCTGGCTTGGCAGCCTTTGGGTCCTTGGCGCTGGTGCTGCACTTCGGCCCGGCTGGCTGGTACTTTTTCTGCTGCTGCAAGTTGGGCGGGTCTGGGTTCTTGCAACGCTTGGCCCGCGCTGGACCACCCGCATCATCATCCTGCCCGGCGCACCGCTGATCACGACAGGGCCGTACCGCTGGCTGTCGCACCCGAACTACGCCGTCGTGGTCGCCGAGATCGCCGTGCTGCCTTTGTGCCTTGGCCTGCCGATGGTCGCTTTGGTGTTCTCTGTCGCCAATGCCGCCGTGCTGACCCTGCGCATCACAGCCGAAAACCGGGCCCTGCGGCCGCTTCCCAACGCTGGCTGAAACGCCGTCCCCCGATGATCTGCAAGCGCCCGCAGGGGTGGCGGTGGTTGCAACCGGCTGGACCAAGGTTGGGTTCGACCTGACGATGGCCAATGCCGCGTCGCATCCCGGGCCGACGATCCGGACAAGGTTCTACCCTGCGGGACGTGGCGACCGGGACGTGGCGACAGAGCCTGCCAAGCCCATTGTCGACGGGGTGTCATGCGGCGTAGACTTCATTGCATTGGGCCGCAGGTGGGTCAGCCGCTTTTGTTGCCCGAACGTCACAAAGGCGGAGCAGGCATGAACATCTCCTCTCTGGCAGCGCCAAACACCAAGGCCCGGATTGCGAAGATTTGTGCAGGGCTGGGCAATGATCCTCACCGGATGCTGGATATTCTTCTGGCGGTGCAAGACGCCGACCGCTGGGTTTCACCTGACGCAATGGACGCCATCGCCGAGGCCGTCGGCCTGACGCGGATCGCGGTTGAAGGGGTGGCCAGCTTTTACAGCTTCCTGTCGCTGGCCCCAAAGGGCCGTGTCGCGATCCGGCTGTGCGATGACATCGTTGACAGGTTCAGCGGCCTAGGCGCTGTGGTCGCGGCGTTTGAGGCTGAACTGGGGGTGAAACTGGGCCAGACCTCAGCCGATGGTGCTTTCTCGCTGGAGGTGACGCCCTGCATCGGCATGTGCGATCAGGCCCCGGCGGCGATGATCAATGACGTGGTGGCCACGCATCTGACACCGGCCCGTGCGACCGAAATTGCCCGCAAGCTGAAACAGGGCATAGCGCCGGGCGAGGCGTTGGTTGACGGGTTTGCCGCCCTGTCGCCCTATCAACGGGCCAAGGCGATGGTCGAAGACAACATCCGCCTGCCCGGTGCCGTGCTGCTGGGGCCGGTTCCGACAGATGCCGGGCTGCGAACGGCGCTGGCGCTGTCGCGCATTGAAATCATTCACGCGGTAGAGGTCAGCGGCCTGCGCGGCTGTGGCGGTGCTGGCTATATCTCGGAACGCAAATGGCATTTCGCCTCGATCGCGCCGGGCGAGAAGCGGTTCATCATCTGCAACGCCGATGAGGGAGAGCCGGGCACCTTCAAGGACCGTGTGATCCTGACCGAACGCCCTGATCTGGTGTTTGAAGGCATGACCATCGGTGCCAAAGCGGTGAACGCCCGCGAGGGGATCATCTACCTGCGCGGCGAATACGCCTATCTGCGGGATCATCTTGATGAGGTTCTGGCGGCTCGCCGGGCAAGGGGCGTGCTGGGCAGGGATATCCTTGGTCAGCCGGGCTATGATTTTGACATCCGTATCCAGATGGGGGCCGGCGCCTATATTTGCGGCGAAGAGGGTGCCATGATCAGCTCGTGCGAGGGGCTGCCGGGTGAACCCAAGACCCGGCCGCCTTTCCCGGTAACGCGCGGCTATCTGGGCTATCCGACGGTTGTGAACAACGTCGAAACCTTTGCCCATGCTGCCCGCATCCTCGACCATGGGGCTGTGTGGTTCCATGACATCGGGACCGAACGCAGCCACGGCACCAAGCTGTTCTCGATTTCGGGTGATTGTGCACGGCCCGGCATCTACGAACTGCCCTATGGCACGCCTTTGCGTGCGTTGCTGGCGTTGGCCGGGGCCAGCGATGCGGCGGCGGTGCAGGTTGGTGGCCCGAGTGGCACCATGGTCGGGCGTGACAGCTTTGACCGGCAGCTCAGCTTTGAAGACCTCGCCACCGGGGGGGCGGTGATCGTGTTCAACGCACACCGCAATATTCTGGAGATTGTGGACTATTACATGTCCTTTTTCGTCCACGAAAGCTGCGGCTATTGCACGCCGTGCCGGGTGGGCAACGTATTCCTGAAGAAGGCGATCGAGAAGTTCCGCAAGGGGCAGGCCAATGATGATGACATCACGTATTTGCAGGACCTGTCCGCCACGATCATCGAAACCAGCCGCTGCGGGTTGGGGACGACGTCTCCGAACCCGGTGCTGAGCAGCCTCAAGAATTTCCCGCTCGTTTATGCCGCCTTGACCAAGCCCACGATAGATGGGGTGAAGGCGACGTTCTCGATTCAGGCGGCGCTGGATGGCGCGCGCGACATTGCCAAGCGGCGGTCCTATATCTTCGACAAGGATTACAGCAAATGAGGGAGTCCCTCCTATTTCACATCGACGGCGTCGAAGTCGTAGCCAAGCCCGGCCAGACCATCATGGAGGCCGCCGACGCGGCGGGCATCTATATCCCTCGCCTCTGCGATGTGGACGGCCTGCGCCATCAGGGCGGCTGCCGGGTCTGCACGGTAAAGGTTGGGGGTCGTTCGGTGGCGTCCTGCACGCAACCCGCCGAGCCGGGGCTTGAGGTGGAGAACAACACGGAAAGCCGCAACCGCGTGCGCCGCGATCTGGTGGAAATGCTGTTCCACGAAGGCAACCACCTGTGCCCGATCTGCGAGAAAAGCGGAAATTGTGAATTGCAGGCGATGGCCTACCGGCTTGAAATGACCGCACCGACGCGCTTTCCGTATCTGGAACCTTGCCGCGATCTGGATGCCTCACACCCCGATATAGCACTAGATACCAACCGCTGCATTTCCTGCGGGCGCTGCATTCGCGCGTCGCAGGATGTCGATGGCAAGGGCGTCTTCGGCTATGTGGGGCGCGGCATTCATCGGCGCGTGGCGGTAAATGGCAATAATCTGGCCGATACCGATGCGGCTTTGGCCGACAAGGCCATGTCGGTCTGCCCGGTCGGTTGCATCATCCGCAAGGATGAGGGATTCCGTTTGCCCATCGGCGAACGCCGGTTTGACCATGGGTTGATCGGGCACGAGATCGAGGAACGCTTTGGAAAGGCGGGGGCCAAATGACCGAGGCTCGCAAAGCCCGCGTTGCCACCGTATCCCTCGCCGGCTGTTTTGGCTGCCACATGGCCATTCTGGACATTGACGAACGGCTGATCACCCTGATGGGGCTGGTCGATTTCGACCGCTCTCCGCTGACCGACATCAAGACCTTCACCCAGCGCTGCGATATCGGCATCATCGAAGGTGGCTGCTGCAACGAGGAAAACGTTCATACCTTGCTGGAATTCCGCAAGAACTGCGACGTGCTGATTGCCCTTGGCCAATGCGCCATCATGGGCGGGCTGCCTGCGATGCGCAACGCCATCATGCATTCAGCCGAACCATTGCGGGAGTGTCTGGAGGAGGCCTATATCTCTGGACCCTACCTGCGCAACACCACGCGGCTGATCCCCAATGACCCGGTGCTGCCCCTGGTGCTCGACAAGGTTTATCCGTGCAATGAGATTGTCGATATCGACTACCAGATCCCCGGCTGTGCGCCCTCGGGCGATGTCATCTTCAACACGCTGGCCGGTATTTTAACCGGCAATTTCAAAGGGTTCGACCGCGCAACCCTGCGTTTCGACTAGAAAGGTGCTGTCATGGCTGAGGGCAGACTGATCGAAATCTCTCCCGTCACCCGGGTTGAGGGGCACGGCAAGGTCACCATCCATCTGGATGAGAACAACAACGTTGACGAGGCACGCCTGCACATCGTCGAATTCCGCGGCTTTGAACGGTTCATTCGCGGGCGCCTGTTGTGGGAGGTGCCGGTCATCGTCCAGCGCCTTTGCGGGATTTGCCCGGTCAGCCACCATCTGGCGGCGGCCAAGGCGATGGACCAGATCGTCGGCGTCGACGTCCTGCCACCAACGGCTGAAAAGATGCGCCGCCTGATGCACTATGGGCAGGTGATGCAAAGCCATGTGCTGCACTTCTTTCACCTGTCCGCCCCTGACCTGCTGTTCGGCTTTGGGTCAGACTTCACCAAGCGCAATATCTTCGAGGTGATCCGCCAGAACCCGGAACTCGGCCTGCGCGCCGTTCTGATGCGCAAGTTCGGGCAGGAAATCATCGAGGCCACCGCTGGCAAGAAAATCCATGGCACCGGAGCGATTCCGGGAGGGATCAACCGCAATCTCGACATCGCCACCCGCGACCGCTTTCTGGCGCAGGTGGACGAGATGCTGGAATGGTCGCAAGGCGCTTTGTCCATCGCACGCGGCTATGTCGAAGACCACCGCGCACTGGTCGACAGCTTTGGCTCTTTTCCGTCCAACCACATGTCCTTGGTGCGTGAGGATGGCGCGCTGGACCTGTACCACGGCAAGATGCGCGCCCTGACGCCGGAGGGTCAGCCGATCTTCGACATGCTCAACTACAACGACTACCACAAGCATATCATCGAGGACGTCCGCAGTTGGTCCTACATGAAGTTCCCCTTCATCAGCGCGCTTGGCCCTGACACGGGCTGGTATCGCGTTGGCCCCCTCGCCCGGATGAACACTGCCAACTTCATCGACACGCCCTTGGCCAATGCCGCCCACGGTGCACTGCGGGCGTTTTCGGGCGGCAAGCTGAACCATTCCACCCTTGGCAACCATTGGGCGCGGATGATTGAGGTGGTGCACTGCGTCGAGAAAATCCGCGAGTTGCTGCACGACCCTGACCTGCAAGGCACCGACCTTCGGGCGACCGGAGAGCGCCGCTTTGAAGGCATCGGCGTGATCGAGGCGCCGCGCGGCAATCTGATCCACCACTACAAGGTCGATGAGAATGATCAGGTGACCTATTGCAACCTGATCGTGTCCACCACCCACAACAACGAGGGCATGAACCGGGCGGTCAAGGACGTGGCGATCACCCACCTGTCAGGCCAGTCCAAGATCACCGAAGGCATGCTGAACCACATCGAAGTGGCGATCCGCGCCTATGACCCCTGCCTGTCCTGCGCCACCCATGCCTTGGGCCAGATGCCGTTGCAGGTGGAAATTTACGACGCGCAAGACCAGCTTCTGGACCGTGCCGGGCAGTGTTTGTGACGGCACCGCGCCGAATTCTCATCATCGGTTACGGCAATCCGGGCCGTGGCGATGACGGCCTTGGTCCGGCGTTCGCGGCCAGGATCGAGGCACTGGCTTTGGCCGAAGTGACGGTTGACAGCGATTATCAACTGACCGTCGACCATGCCCCGCTGATCGCCGAACATGACCTTGTGATCTTCGCCGATGCTGCGACAGGCCTTGGTGCACCCTTTCGGCTGACCCAAATCGCCCAAAGCCAGCCCGAAACACTGGGCAGCCATCAAGTCTCGCCCGAGGCGGCATTGGCCCTGGCTGGTCTGCTGTTCGGCCGTGCACCGCCCGGCTGGATTCTGGCAATTGGCGGGGCAGAGTTCGGCGAGGTCAAAGAGGGGTTAAGCCCGAACGCGCACATCAACCTTGGCCTGGCCGTGGACCACCTTTGCCGCTGGATCGCAAACACGTCAGCCTAAGCAGCCATCCGCTGCGCCGAAAAAGTCCGCCAATCGCGCCGGATTTTCAGGTCATGGCCTTCAGGTTTGGGCCTCTTGCTGGTGGTTCGCCAAAGGCGGGAAGGCAATCCCCACGTCGGTCTGATCAGAGATCAAAATGAAACAGAAGATGCAGTAGCCTGGGTGCCCATGCCACGTCACAAAGCCATGCCAC
Organism: Rhodobacterales bacterium; assembly: GCA_043721775.1. Lineage (GTDB taxonomy): Bacteria > Pseudomonadota > Alphaproteobacteria > Rhodobacterales > Rhodobacteraceae > Stagnihabitans. The sequence continues at coordinate 1,061 of JAYSQA010000334.1, read as the reverse complement.
GTCACAAGGCCATGCCACGTCACAAGGCCATGCAGGCGACGAGGCGGCTGACGATAGGGATACCCGCCCGCCTGAACTGAATGCACTGCTGCGCCTGCACCTGGTCTGCCCGTCGTCGGTGACCGGCTGGCCCAAGCGGATCGGTGAGGACGGTGTGACATGGCGGCTGACCCAGACCAGCAATGCCGGACGCAAATCCGGGAACATCGACGCGGGCAGCCTCAAGCGTGTGGCGGTTGACACGACCGCAACGGAAAGACCATCGCCTGTTCCGCCCGTCAATAGCACCCCGACTTTTGCGCCGCCTGTGGTCAAGCCGACACCCGTGCCCGGGCTGATCACCGCAAAGACCTGCTGCGGCGGGATCAGGGGCGGGATCGCGAGGGCCGTGCTGCATGTCGCGCCAGGCCGCAACCCGGATCGGGCGGCGGCTTTGGCAGCGGCGGTGAAGAAGGCCTTGTGATCGTTCCGGATCCGTCGGTTCGGATTGAGATCGCCATAACGCCGCCAGCCTTGCGCAATGGTCACGACGGGCTGACCTTCATGAAGCAGGCCAGGTTGGGGCTTGCACCCAAGGCGGGCGTGATGACGGTATTCCGGTTCAGGCGCGGCAATAGGGTGAACACCCTCTTCCGGGCTACTTGAACTGCGCCGGGTGGTACCTTGCGAAAGCCTGGAGCGCGACTGGACCTGTCCCGGCTTTGTTCCGGTTTTTTGAGAGCAATACTCACCATCAAGGAGACCGGATATGGCAGCGATACACGAGCTTCGAGTTCAAGCGGGATGCGGTTCGCATCGCGCAAACAAGCGGCCTGACCAGACGTCAGGTTGCGTCTGATCTGGGGGTTGGGTTTTCGAACCTGAACAAGTGGGTGAAGATGGTTTCCGATGAGGCCGGCCCGCCTGACCTTGACCAGGACCTGCTTCGAGAGAACGAACGGCTTCGGCGCGAGAACCGGATTCTCACGGATTTGAGCCGGATCAGAAAACAGTCCGGTGGACTGTTTTCCCGGCGAATGGGGATATCTTGAAAAACCGTCCCGGGCTGCGGCCCGCCTGTG
>JAYSQA010000333.1:0-41933 GCA_043721775.1 Rhodobacterales bacterium | reverse complement strand
CCGCCGGTGTTGGTGTTGCCATTCACCGTGGCGTTCACCGCAGCGGATGAGCCGGAGTAATCCACCGTGTCATTGCCGGTGCCGCCGTCGATGGTGTCGTTGCCCGACCCGCCGGTCAGCGTGTCATCGCCGCCCAGGCCGTACAGGGCATCGTTACCTGCGGCCCCCTTCAGCCAGTTCGCGTTGGCATCGCCGGTCAGCGTATCGTTCAAGGCAGTGCCGATCACACCTTCGACCGACAGGGCCACGATCACATCCGTCGCCGCATCGCCGCCCGAGTTGGTGCCGGCCAGGTTGACCGAAACCGCCAAGGCCGAGGTGGTGTAATCGACCCAGTCAAAGCCCGTACCACCGTCAATGCTGTCGTTGCCTGCGCCGCCGATCAGCGTATCGTTTCCCGCGCCGCCGATCAGGGTGTCATTTCCTGCACCGCCTGTCAGCGTGTTGTCGAACCCGTCGCCGGTCAGAACGTCATTGTAGATGGAACCCAGAATGGCCTCGACCGTGCCGAGCGTAATGATATCACCCGCCGCATCGCCACCCGACCCTGCACCCGTCGCCAGGTTGACCGTAACGGCTGCCGCCGAGGCTGAATAATCAACCCAGTCAAAGCCTGTCCCGCCATCCATCGAGTCGTTGCCAGCACCACCTTGCAGCGTATCGTCGCCGCCGCCGCCGTATAGGGTGTCGTTGCCCGCCAGACCCTGCAACAGGTCATTGCCCGTTCCGCTGGTCAGAGTGTCATTGCCAGTCGTACCCAGAATTGTAGCCATAGCAATTCTCCCATCTTGCAGGTCCAGGCAGGCACCCGACACAAAAACCCGGCGTCAGGTTTAATGGGCCGGTTGGGCGGAAATTGGACAAGGCATGGGTCAAATTGGAGCGAACTGCGGCGAGATTAAGGCGCTGCGCCACAATTGCCGATGGGCGGGGTGAAGACCCCTGTGCAGGGCCCGTCAGGCGCGGCGTTTGCGCTGCTGACGCGGGCAGACCCGGGCAGGGGATTGCACCTGTCATGCCTGACAGGCGCTGCCGAGGCCCGCCCTCACGGGCATAGAATTCTGCCCATATCCGGCGCTTGTCGCGTTGATTCTCCGCTGGCTTCCGTCTAGGTCATGGGCATGATCACGCAAAAGATGAAATATGCCCTGAAGGCACTGCTGACCCTTGCGGATGAGGCAGTCTCGCCCGAACCGGAGGCGTTGACGATTGAAGAGATAGCCAAGCGGTCCGGTGCGCCCAAGCGCTTTCTGGAACATATCCTGCTGGAAATCCGCAATGCCGGAATCATCGCCTCGACCCGGGGGCGGTCGGGTGGGTATCAGCTGATCAAGGCGCCGGAAACGGTGTCGATCTCGGAACTGTTGCGGATGATTGACGGGCCGATTGCCCCCTTGCCTTGCCTGTCGCGCCGCGCCTATCAGCGCTGCGAGGATTGCACGGATGAGGAAACCTGCCGCATCCGCAAGGTGTTTGCCGATGTGTTCTGGTCTTATCTTGTGCTGATCGAAAGCCTGACCCTGCGCGATGTGCAACGGTCGGTTGACGTGCAAAGCGCGGTTCTGGGGCGCTGATTGCCGGACTGCGAATGCCGGACTGCGATTGCCGGACTGCGACGGTTGACGCTGCGGAGCGTTCTGGTCAGTCTCGCCCAAAATCTGCCTATGGGGGAATCAACATGAAGCAAGCCCGTTTGAACCGCCTTTTCGCGCCCTCGGGCAATTGCTTTGACGTCGCCATCGACCACGGCATGTTCAACGAGACCTCGTTTCTGGGTGGGATCGAAAACATGACCAAGTCGATCCGTACCGTGGCCGAGGCCGCCCCTGATGCCATCCAGCTGCCGCCCGGCACCGCGAGAATCCTGCAAGCCATTCCCGGCAAGGCCCGGCCCGCGCTGGTTCTGCGCACCGACATCGCCAATGTGTATGGCACGCCGCTGCCATCCTCGCTGTTTTCCGAAGTCATCGACCGTCCGGTGGAACAGGGCCTTGTGCTGGATGCCGCCTGCGTCGTGGTCAATCTTTTGCTGCTGCCCAGCCAGCCGGAAGTCTACCGCGCCTGCATCCGCAACGTGAATGCGCTCAAGCGCGAATGTGAAATCTACGGGATGCCCCTGATGGTGGAACCCCTTGTGATGCAAGACAATTCCAAGGGTGGCTACATGGTGGATGGCAACATCGACCTGATCCTGCCCTTGGTCCGTCAGGCGGCTGAGTTGGGGGCTGACATCATCAAGGCTGACCCCTGCACGCACATTCAGGACTACCACCGCGTGATCGAGATTGCCCAGGGCCTGCCCGTTCTGGTGCGTGGCGGTGGCCGGGTGTCGGATGCCGAGATCCTTGCGCGCACGGTGGAGTTGATGAAGCAGGGTGCGCGCGGCATCGTCTATGGCCGCAACGTCGTGCAGCACGCCCGCCCTGCCGCCATCACCCGGGCGCTGATGGCCGTGGTGCATGACGGGGCCCCGGCTGAAGCCGCCATGGCGTTGATGGAGGCGTAGGTGAGGGAAATCCGCTTCGCCATCATCGGATGCGGTCTGATGGGGCGCGAATTCGCCTCGGCTGCTGCGCGCTGGATGCATCTGACGGGCATGAAGGCCCGCCCGAAGATCGTGGCTGTCTGTGACAGCAACCCGGCGCTGATGGATTGGTTCACCACTGCCCTTGGCCCCTTGCACTGCGCGACCGACTACCGCGAAACCCTCGCCCTGACCGAGGTTGATGCGGTGTACTGCGCCGTCCCCCATGTGCTGCATGCCGAGATGTATCCGGCCATCATCGCTGCCGGAAAGCACCTGTTCGGCGAAAAGCCCTTCGGGATGGACGCGGCGCAGAACCGCACCATCATGGCCGCGATTGCCGCAAACCCGAAGGTCTTCGTGCGCTGCTCGTCCGAGATGCCTTTCTATCCCGGCGCGCAAAAGGTGATCGACTTTGTGAAATCCGGTGCTGTAGGGCCCATATTGGAGGTGGAGGGGCATTTCCTGCACTCCTCTGACATCAACCCCGACAAGCCGTTGAACTGGAAGCGAATGTCCAAGGTCAACGGCGACTATGGCTGTCTGGGTGATCTTGGCATGCATGTCACCCATGTGCCTTTGCGCTTGGGTTGGAAGCCGTCGCGCGTCTCGGCCGATCTGGTCAAGCGCGTGGCTCAACGCCCCGATGGCAAGGGCAACATGGTGGCTTGCGATACCTGGGACAACGCCACCATCCACGCCCATGTGCCGCACGCGTTGGGCGATTTCCCGATGACGCTGAAGACATGGCGCATCGCACCGGGCGAGGCCAATTCGTGGTCGATCAAGGTGCTGGGAATGACCGGCTCTGCCAGCTTTACCACCAAGTCGCCGCGTCAGTGGAGCTTCATGCGCTACACCCGCGGCGGAATACAGGCGTGGAGCACGGAAGACCTTGGCTACACGCCGCTGTTCCCCGCCATCACCGGCGGCATCTTTGAATTCGGCTTCACCGATGCCATCCAGCAGATGTGGGCGGCCTACCTGGATGAGATGACCGGCGGCGATGCGAGGGGCTTTCCCTGCGCCTCCCCCGCCGAGGCCGCAGACCACCACGCCATCCTGACCGCCGCTCTCCAAGCCGGAGTGGAAGGGCGCACCGTGGCGGTTGAATATGCATGACGGTTTGGGCGTGAGGGTTTGGGAATGACGGGTTTCCTGTGACGGGTGGCGCATGACGGGTAACCTTGGGCGCGGAATCGTCTGTGCGGGCAACTGGATCGCGGACATTGTTCACGTGATTGACCGCTGGCCGGGCCAATCCGAACTGGTCACGATATCGCGCGAGGTTGAGGGGATTGGCGGTGGTGCTGCCAATGTGCTGCTGGCGCTGGATGCCTTTGGCGTTGATGTGCCACTTTATGCCATGGGTCTGCTGGGGCAGGACCTGCACGCCCAGACCTGCCGCGTTGCCTTGGCGGGTTCAAAGGCCGACCTGCGCTGGCTGACCTCGACCGACCGGGCGATGACGGCACACACCCATGTGATGACGATCCCGGGTGAAAGCCGGACGTTCTTCTATCACCCCGGCTGCAATGACCTTTTGTCCGAGGCTGATCTGCCGGTGGAAGACGCGGCGGGGCAGGGGGCGGGCCTGTTTTATCTGGGCTACCTCAACCTGCTGGGCGCTTTGGATGCCTTGGACGCCGGGACCACGGGTGCTGCCAAAGTGCTGGCGCGGGCCAGGGCTGCGGGCATGGTCACCTGCGTCGATCTGGTGTCGAAGGCCGGGCCGCAGTTTGCGCCAGTTGTGGCGGCGTCATTGCCCCATATCGACTATCTTTTCCTGAATGAGGTTGAGGCCACCCTTGCCACCGGGGTGCCTATTGCCGGGGCCGGGGATCATGCCGGAATAGCCCGTGCCGCACTGGCCTTGCTGGCGGGCGGGGTGTCAAAGGCGGTGATCGTGCACACGCCCGAGGTTGGCGTGTGGGCGGCGCAAGACGGCGTGGTGCAGCGGGTGCCCGATCCGGTGGCAGAGGTCGTCAACCCGCTTGGCGCGGGCGATGCGTTCTGCGCCGGGGTGATCTGGGGCATTCATCAGGGCTGGCAGCCGCAGCGCGCGTTGGCATTGGGCCACCGCGCCGCCGCCGCTTGCCTGACGGGCGAGACGGCCACCGGCACCATCCCGCCTTTGTCTGTTTTGACGCGGGGTCAGTAGGCTAAAAATTTTCGCCGAAAATTTTTGGCCTAGTGCCGTCCGGTCAGCCAGTTGCCGAACCTTGCGAAGTTCGAGGGCGGTATCCCCAGCCGATCCTCGCGTTTGTCGGCCACGCGCAGCAGCGCGTACATCAGATGCACGCCCAGCCAGCGGAAGGGCTCGGGCTCCCATTTGCGGACCTTGCGGTTGACCCATGGCAGCTTGGTGATCGCCGTCTGCCGCCCGAGGGCGAGGTCAGCCAAAGTGCGCCCGGCAAGGTTGGCGGTGGATACCCCCACCCCCACATAACCGCCCGCCCAGCCAAGGCCGGTGTCGCGGTCCAGCCCCACGGTGGCACACCAATCGCGCGGCACGCCGATCACACCGCACCACGCATGTTCCACACCGTAGGGGGCTGCTTCCGGGAAATGGCGGTGCAGGGTTTCCGTCAGGCGGCGGATGGTTTCCGGGTCCGGCGCGCCGTTCTTGTCCATTTTCGAGCCGAACTTGTAGGGCACCCCGCGTGCGCCCACCGTGATGCGCCCCTCCCGCGTGCGCTGGCAGTAGCAATAAGAGTTGGCGGCATCCTCGATCAGTTCATTGTTGTCCCAGCCGATCTTCGCCCAAACCTCGGGCGGCAGCACCGGGGTGGCGATCTGGGCCGAGTTCAGGGGAATCCAATCGCGTTCATGGCCCGGCAAGCCCGGCGTGAAGCCTTCTGTACAGCGCAGGATGATCGGCGCGTGCACCCGGCCCTTGTCGGTCACGACGCAGCCCTTGTCATAGGACAGAACGGCAGTGCCTTCATGGATCACGGCCCCGGCGCGTTCGACAGCTTCGGCGAGACCGCGCACCAGTTTGGCAGGCTGAATGCGCGCCACGCCAGAGATTGACATCCCCGCCAAGGCACCGGGCAAGGATATCCGCTGCGCCACCTGCTGCGGTGTCAGGGTGCGGTAGCGGTGCGCCTGACCCCATTCAGTCTGATGCGCCACCTCGGCCGTCAGCCGGGCAAGCTGGGCCGGGTTCTGGGCGAACATCAGAACCTCGGTCCGCAGGATATCGGCGTCGATGCCCTGCGCTTCGCAAACCTTGATAATCTCTTCGACGGTGCCTTCCAGAGCCTTGGCCATCTCGACCACCGCTGGCCGCCCATGCGTCGCAGCGTAGCGGTCATGGTCCCAGGCCAGCGTGCCCATGCACCAGCCACCATTGCGGCCCGAGGCACCAAAGCCCGCAAACTCGCGCTCCAGCACCAGAACCTTCAGGGCAGGGTTGGCCTGCATCAGATACCACGCCGCCCAAAGCCCGGTGAAGCCCGCGCCGATGATGGCGACATCTGCTGTCGTATCGCCAGCCAGCGCCGGGCGGCGGGTATCAGGCAGGCCGATATCGGCATACCAGAACGAGACATCACCGATTTTCATCATCTCAAGCGTCCTGTTGCAGGTGAGTTTCAAGGGCAGCCAGGGCCGCGCAGGCCGTCAACATGACGCCCTTCATCCAGCCCTGTTCGGCGCTGTAAAGGTCTGCCCCGGCAAAGGCCAGCCTGCCCCGCGTCCGCCAGTTGTCAGGCCTATAATCGGGCCATGTGGCCAAGGCGGGCGACACCCATGCGCCGCGCGCGAAAGGGTCATGCGCCCCGTCATGCCAGTCAAAGCCCGCCAGTTCGGCCCCCGGAAAGGCCGCCCGCAACACGGCCTGCACCGTGGCGTGGTCAGGCTTTTCGACCTCATCCGGCAAGCCGAAAGCGATCAGCAGGGTGGCCCCATCCGGCAGCACGCGGTCGGCATAGATCCAGCGCAAGTCCAAAGCCTCGCCAGTCGACAGATGCCCGATTATCTGCCCATGATCCACCCTGATCCCGCCGCCGCCATATTCCATCAGCCCGCCGAAATTGGGCCCGCCGGAAATGCCCAAATTGCGCGAGGGCGCGCGGCCGCCCAGCCGAAAGCGCGCTTCGACAATGGGGCTGCTGCGGACAAGGTTCGCCAGCCAATGCGCCGCCGCCGTCCCGGTAGGGCCACCCCTTGATGTCAGTGCATCTGTCATGGTCTGACAGTGCCGGGCCTTTGCTGCGTTGTCCATGCCCGAAGGCCGCAGCAACCCTGCGCCAAGGTCACCGGTGGTCCTGGGTCAGCGCCGCTCTCATGCGATCTCTGCTCCTATATGATCTGTCCGCCAAAGTCATCCCTCCGCCAAGGTCATCCCTCCGCCAAGGTCATCCCCGCGCCAAGGTCAGCCATGTGATGAATGAGTCCAGCGGTGCGCGGCGTGGGCGATCCTTGGGCCAGACCAGATAATAGCTGCCCAAAGATCGGACCGGCGGGCCGAACAGCGGCACAAGACGCCCCTCCGCCAGATCGCGCTGCATCAGGAACACCGGCAGCAACGCAGCCCCCATGCCATGCACGGCGGCCTGTTGCATGGTGGCGAACTGGTCAAACAGCATCGCAGGTGGTCGCAGGTTCGGCTGGCCATGCTGCGCCAGCCATCGCCCCCAGTCGCCGCTGCGGCTTTCCAGTTGCAGCAACGGCAGGGTCAGCGCGGCCTTCGCCTCGGTCAGTGGCGCAAAGGAAGGGGCTGCGACGGCAAGGATTTCTTCGTCCATCAGTTTCAGATACGCCACCCCCGGCCAATCCTGCCGCCCATAATGGATGGCGGCATCAAAAGCGCTGCCCTCGAAGTCGAAGGGTTTGAGGCGGGTCGACAGGTTCACCGTCACCTCGGGGTGCAGGCCTGCGAACTTCGCCAGCCTTGGGGCCAGCCAGTGCATCCCGAAGGCAGGCAGGATGGCAAGGTTCAGGGCACCCCCCGTCGGGTTGGCCCGCAAGGTCAGCGAGGCTTCGGCAAGCCGGTGCAGGATGCGCCGCGCCTCGGCCACGAAGTCGGTGGCAGCCGGGGTCAGCCGCAACCGCTGCTTGTCGCGGATCAGCAGGGTCACGCCCAACTGCCCCTCCAGCGCCTGCAACTGGCGGCTGATGGCGCCTTGCGTCAGGTTCAGTTCGGCGGCGGCGGCCGAGGCCGTGCCCAACCGCGCCACCGCCTCCAGAGCCAGCAGCGAGGGGATCGAAGGCAGGTAGCGGCGCGCCAGCATATGAGGTTTCCTCATGGGATGGTGAGGTCGTTTCGATGGTATCCTGACCGGGTTTGTGGCAGAAGTCAGGAAAGAATGTTGGAGAGTGTCATGTCCGATCAAATGCAGTCACGTCCGAACCTGAAAGCCAAGGATGCCCCCGACCTTGGCCGCTTCGACTGGCAGGACCCGTTCCGTCTGGCCGACCAGTTGACCGAGGAAGAGCGGATGCTGGCCGAGGCCGCCCGCACCTACGCGCAGGAAAAGCTGCAACCCCGGGTGATCGCAGCCTATCGCGACGAGTCCACCGATCCGGCGATCTTTCGCGAAATGGGCGAGATGGGCCTTCTGGGGGCCACGATCCCGGAAGAATACGGCGGGTTGGGGTCGTCCTACGTCGCCTACGGTCTGATCGCGCGAGAGGTTGAGCGGGTGGATTCCGGCTACCGGTCAATGATGTCGGTGCAGTCTTCGCTGGTGATGTACCCGATCTATGCTTACGGCACCGAGGCGCAACGGCAGAAGTATTTGCCGAAACTGGCCTCGGGTCAGTGGATCGGCTGCTTTGGCCTGACCGAACCGGATGCGGGGTCGGACCCCGCTGGCATGAAGACCAACGCGAAGAAGACGGCGAATGGCTATGTGCTGAACGGCTCCAAGATGTGGATATCGAACGCGCCGATTGCGGATGTGTTTGTGGTCTGGGCCAAGTCTGACGCGCATGGCGGCAAGATCCGCGGCTTTGTGCTGGACAAGGGCACCAAGGGGCTGTCGGCCCCCAAGATCGGCGGCAAGCTGTCGCTGCGCGCCTCGATCACCGGCGAAATCGTGATGAAGGATGTGGAAGTCGGCGAGGATGCATTGCTGCCCTTCGTCGAGGGTCTGAAGGGCCCGTTCGGCTGTCTGAACCGCGCCCGCTACGGCATCGCCTGGGGGGTGATGGGGGCGGCAGAGTTCTGCATGGGGGCCGCGCGGCAATACGGGCTGGACCGCAAGCAGTTCGGCAAACCCCTGGCACAGACCCAGTTGTTCCAGTTGAAACTGGCCAACATGATGACAGAGGTTTCCTTGGGCCTGCAAGCCTGTCTGCGGGTCGGGCGGCTGCTGGATGAAGCCAATGCCGCACCCGAGATGATCTCGATCATCAAGCGCAACAACTGCGGCAAGGCGCTGGAAGCGGCCCGCTGGGCGCGTGACATGCACGGCGGCAACGGGATTTCCGAGGATTTTCAGGTGATGCGCCACATGGTCAACCTTGAAACGGTCAACACCTACGAAGGCACCCATGACGTCCATGCCCTGATCCTGGGCCGGGCGATCACCGGGTTGCAGGCCTTCTTCTAAAACGCTTTATCGGGTGGGATTGCACGCGGGCAATCCCACCCGATAAAGCATTGAAATACCAACATTCGGCGCCCGTCGCCAACCTCTTGCCAAACAGAGCGCGTTCCGCGCACTCTTTTTGTCTCGCCTCTGGCGCAAGCGCCAACCGGCTCGGGCCAAGGGCGCGCCGTGCGGGAGTATTTGGCAAAGAGCAAATGGAAGAGCGCTCTTGTTGCCCTTGCCCTTGCCCTTTGCCAAATACTCCCAAGGGGTGAGCGCGCCAGCGCGAGGGGGGGCGGCCCCCCCCCTTTCCGCCGCGATTTATCGCGGCTTCCGCCCGCTGTCCCCGGGCGCGTCAGCGTCCGGGGACAGCGGGCCTTGCGGCGTTAAAGTTTGGATAGCCGTACCAGGTCGTCGTAAACTTCTGGCACGCCTGCAATGATCGGGTTGCCTTTGGTCAGGCCATCATTGGCGAGGAAATCGTTCACGCGCAACCCTGTCGCTTCGATCACGGCGATGGCGCCAAGGCAGTCCCACGCATTGATGTGGGGCTCGTAATATCCAAGCAGGCGGCCTGCGGCGACGTAGGACAGGTTCAGCGCCCCCGAGCCATCGCGGAAGAACATCCCCCCTTCGCGCATCAGGGCCTCGAAGGGACGCAGGAAGGCTTCCGCCTTGATGCGGGTCGAATAGCCCATGCCTGTGATGCCTTCGCGCAACGACTTGCCGGGGTGGCGTTTGACGGGGGCGCCATTCAGGGTGGCGGGGTAGCCTATGCCTCCGGCAAAAAGTTCGCCGCGCACAGGCGCATAGACCATGCCGAATTGCAGCACGTCTTCGCAGACGAAAGCGATCGAGACGCACCAGTTGCCCATGCCTGAAATGAACGGCTGTGTGCCGTCGATCGGGTCTACCACCCAGATGCCCTGGCCGGGGGCGAAGGCCGTGGCACCGGTTTCCTCGCCTAGGAAGGCATCGCCCGCAAACGCCTCGGATATGCGCTGCTTGATCAGCAGTTCGGTGTTCAGGTCGGCCTCGGACACCATATCCTGCAAGCCCTTTGACTTGATCGTAAGCGACCCCAGATCGTTGAAATAACTCAGCGTCAAGGCCCCCGCCTCAAGGATCAGGGCGTGGCACAGGTCGTAGCGGGATGTCAGGTCCATCAGTTTTTCCATAACCAGGCCGCGCCACGCACGCCACTGGCATCGCCATGGACATTGCGCAGGATCGGCGTGTGAAACACGGTTGAGAAGGTGCGTTTGGCCAGTGCGGCGGGCAGGTCCTGATACAGTTCATCAATGTTGGACATGCCGCCCCCCATCACGAACACGTCCGGATCAAGGCTGTTGACCACGGTGGCCAGCCCGCGCGCCACGCGGTCTATGTAACGGTCCCACAACATGCCAGCCAGCCGGACACCCTGGCGTTTGCGCTCCATGATGGCCCAGGCTTTCAACTCTTGCCCGGTGTGCCGCGCATACTGACCTTCGAAGGCGCGGCCAGAGACCCAGGTTTCCATGCAGCCAAACCGGCCGCAATAGCAGGCAGCGCCGGGGATTTCGGTCAGGTCGGAGAAGGGCAGGGGGTTGTGGCCCCATTCGCCGCCCGAGTTGTTCGGCCCGTGATGCGCCCGGCCGCCGACCGCGATGCCCGCGCCCGCACCCGAACCAAGGATGACCGCAAAAACCATGTTGTAGCCCATGCCCGCGCCATCCATCGCCTCGGAGGCCGCCAGACAATCGGCGTCATTTTCCACCCGGATCGGGCGTTTTATCACCGCTTGCAGGTCAGCCTAGACCGGTTGGCCCAGAAGCCAGGTCGAAGAGGCGCCTTTGCCCAGACGGCTGACCGGCTCCAGTGAGCCGGGGATGCCGATGCCTATGGACCCCGTCTGGCCAGTCTCGGCCTCCAACCCGGTCGATCACGGCTTTCACCGCTTGCAGACAGGCGGGATAATCTTGGCGCGGCGTGTCTTGCCGGACGCGCAGCAACTCGCGCCCGCTGACCGCCATCGCGACACCTTCGATCATGGTGCCACCCCAGTCTATTCTGATCAACATCGGGCTATTCCGATCAGCATCAGACGACGCCAATCAGCATCAGCCGTTTCCGCCGGAGAAGTCGAACGTCAACGCCAGGATGTTCAGCGCCAGATAAATGCCGCCCAGCGACCACATTGCAACCCAGTCCAGCCGCAAGCTGGCCGCCTCGCGGTCTTTGTAGCGCAGCCGAAGTGAGAAAATCGACAGGAATACCGCGATGAAGATCACCCCGACCGCGATCAGGTTGATCTGTTCGGCCAGCGTCACGGCGGTGGTGGGCGGCAAGGCCCCGGTGATGACGAAGGCGTTGGCCGAGGCCGCGAAGATTGACCCGACTCCCATGCCGAAGCGGGCGTCAAGGTCATCGGACTTGATCAGGAAGGCCAAGAGCCCCAGCAGCACCGCCAGCGCCGAAATCCAGAAGCTTTTGAACAGCGGGCCATAACTGGTGCGGTCCAGCGAAATCGCCAGCGTCAGACGCGAGTATTTTGAGGCATCAGGCCCCGCACTATGCAGGCCGTAGTCGGTGGCATAGATATGGTCAGTCACCTGCGTCGGTTGCAGGGCAACCTTCCAGCCTGACACCCGCACCGAAGGATCAAGCGCCATGCCCTCGTCGACCGAATAGGTCAGTTGCGCACCGTTCAGGTTGGCATCCTCCAGTTCGACCGTGATCACGTGATTGTCGAGCGGGAAGCGGCGCACGTCGAAATCGTGGAAGATCGTGGCCTGCACGCGCACCTGCGAATAGTTCACCCCGTTGTTGTCGACCACGCTGGGCGTGCCCTTTTGCACATTGCCGCCGTTGACGATTTCAAAGGTCTGGTCGGGGTGTACGTCAGCGCCCCTCCATTTGAACCACAACCACATGTCGACATCGAAGGTGCCGTTCTGCGGCGATACATTTGACAGCCGCAGGATATAAGCCCCGACCGAGACTTCGGTGTGGCTGGTGACGACGGCTGCCGCATCGGCGACGACGCCGGTGGTTGAGGTTGTCGTGGTGGTCGTGGCCGCCGTTGCCGTGGTGTCAGCCGTTGTCGTTGCCGTCTGGGCGTTTGCCCCCACGCTGAACAGCAAAAACACTGCGGCAAACAGGGCCCGTACAAAGATCAGAGGTCGCGCACGCATGACAAGACTTTCAATTGGGGCTTTGGGATCACGGGGCTGGCCGGCCCGGCCCGGCGAAGTCTTGCGAGTGAACCGTGCCAAATTCAATGCCTAATCACCGGGGCCTTCACGAATTGCTGAACTGCCGCCCGAAAGGCAGGCAGCGATTGCGGCCTTGGGTTGGCGTTGGCCAGGGTTCTGGCCCTCGGTGTGCCGGGGGTGGATGGCCGTCTGGCCTTTCACAAAAGCGGGCCTGTCTTGAAAGCGGGCCTGTCTTGAAATCGAATTTGTCGTGAAAGCGAATTTGTCGTGAAAGACTGGACCACGATCAGCGGCAGACCTGCAATCCGTGCCTGCCGGTATTGGGGGGCGTGGCGATGGGGCAGAAACAGCCCTGTCCAAGGTCAGGCCGGGTCTGCCAATAATCCGACCGGGCGTGCAGCGCCTTCATTGCGCAACAAGGACCGCACCAGCCAACCCGGAAACCAACTTTGCCCGCGCGACGCTTTACCACCAGCAAAGCGTCGTCAACGCTGATTCCCTCTGGTGAAGCGGGTGCGGATGGCACTGGGCCGCCCTCTGTCGCCGCATGGTTCCAACCGCCGGACGGCTTCGCGCTCCACGTCAGAAATCCGCGCTAAACCAGCGTCTCGACTGGAAAATGCCCGGAACCTTATGAGAGGATTGACAGAAGGGGACCTCCTGTCGTCATAGTGTGGCCAGTTGCTGCAATGCCCAGTTTGCGGGCATCTGATCCTGTTTGATGCCTGTAACCCGCTGACCGAGCGAACGCCAATTCTTCGGGTTTTCTCTGCGGTGCCTTGAAAACGTATGCGGTGCCTGAAAAATGATTGAAAGCCCGGCATGAACCGGGTCGGGAGGCTTGAATGGATTTGGACGCGCTTCTTGCCGCCCGCGCAAGTGATGGCGCAAGCGGTGAGGATCTGGAGTATGACTATGACTTCATGGAGTTGCAGCGTGTTGCGACCCCGGGGGAGGAACGTCAGGCCGGAAATGACATCATCGCTGGCGAAGAACCTGATTTTCGTGATGTCGAAACCCGTGCACTTTCCATTCTGGAACGCAGCCATGATCTTCGCGCCGCCGTCATTCTGGCCAATGCCCGGCTGAACACCCAAGGCCTTGGCGGTTTTGCCGATGGCGTGGCCTATATCCGGCGCTGCCTTGCGGACCATTGGGACACCTGTCACCCGATCCTGGATGCCGATGATGACAATGACCCGACCATGCGGGTCAATGCGGTGCGCGGGTTGGCCGGGGGCGCGACCACGCAACGCTATCTGCGTCGCACCCCACTGACTCAAAGCCGCACCTTTGGCCGTTTGAACCTGCTCAACATTCAGCAAGGCTATGGTGAAACAACCTTGGCCGAGGGACAAATTGCCGAATATGACCGGGCCGGTGTCAATGCCGCGTTTTCCGATACCAGTCCGGAAGCACTGACCGCTACTTTGACCGCGGCCAAGCAGATTCTGTCTGACCTGAAGGCGATTGACAAACTGATTGGCCAGAAGGCCTCTGGCGTCGACTTCTCGATTGATGAGACGATCAAGATCGCACAGATGATGGTGCGTCACATTGGCAACCATGTGGCTGGCGCGCCGCCAGAGGCCGAGGCGGCATCTGTGGCAGACGCGGCTGGTGCTGACGCTGAGGACAGCGTTGCCGCATCGGCCGCACCGCGCCGGGCAGGTGGCGGCGGCGGCATTTCAGGTGCTGTCGAGACGGCCGCCGAGGCCCGCGCTGCCATTGACCGCGTTATTGCATATTTCAAGCGCTGCGAACCCTCCAGCCCGGTGCCGCTTATTCTGGAACGGGCCAAACGGCTGGTCGGTGCCGACTTCATGGCGATCATGAAGGACATGGCCCCACAAGGTCTTGAAAATGTAAGAAAGATTGGCGGGCTTGAAGATGAATATTGATCTGTACGCCCGTGCGCAGCACCTGATCTACGAAGCCTGTGCGCAGCACCCGCCCTTTGGTGCCTGCGTGCGGCATCCGGCCCCAGCGGATTTCATCCTGATCCCTTCATATCCCAGTACCCCACATCAAGGAGCGTTTCATGAGCACCAGTTCGCAGAAGTTCATCGCGCGGAACCGGGCGCCCCGGGTCCAGATCGAATATGACGTCGAGTTGTACGGCGCCACCAAGAAGGTGCAGTTGCCCTTCGTGATGGGCGTCATGTCTGACCTGTCCGGCAAATCCGAAGAGCCGCTGCCCGCCGTGGCCGACCGCAAGTTCCTTGAAATTGACGTCGACAACTTTGACGACCGGATGAAGTCAATGAAGCCGCGTGCGGCGTTTCAGGTGCCCAATACCCTGACCGGCAAAGGCAATCTGGCTGTCGACATCACCTTTGAATCGATGGATGATTTCAGCCCTGCCGCCATCGCCCGCAAGGTCGAACCGCTGCGCAAGCTGCTGGAGGCGCGCACGCAGCTTTCGAACCTGATGACTTACATGGACGGCAAGACCGGTGCTGAAGAACTGATCGGTCAGGTGATGAATGATCCGGCGCTGCTGAAATCGCTGGCAGCCGCCCCCAAAGGCGAAGCGGAGGAGTAACAGATGGCTGAGGCTTCACAATCTGGCGCACAGGCCGGGGTACAGACGACCGAACTTTCCGATTTCTCTTCGCTTTTGAACAAAGAGTTCAAGCCGAAATCGGATCAGGCGAAATCCGCCGTCGAGGCTGCGGTCAGGACGCTGGCCGAACAGGCCCTTGCGAACACCACGCTGATCTCGACCGACGCCTTGAAGTCGATCCAGGGCATGATCGCCGAGATTGACAAGAAGCTGACCGAGCAGATCAACGAGGTTCTGCACCACCCTGACTTTCAGGCTTTGGAAAGTGCCTGGCGTGGTCTGCATTATCTGGTGAACAACACCGAGTCTGACGAGAACCTGAAAATTCGCGTGCTGAACATTTCCAAGAAGGAAATGTCGAAGACGCTGCGCAAGTTCAAGGGCACCGCCTGGGACCAGTCACCGCTTTTCAAGAAGGTCTACGGCGAAGAGCTTGATACGTTGGGCGGCCAACCTTACGGCACGCTGATCGCCGATTACTATTTTGACCACTCACCACCGGATGTCGAATTGCTGGGCGAAATGGCCAAAGTTGCCGCGGCCGCCCATGCGCCGTTGATCACCGGGGCCAATCCGTCGCTGTTCCAGATGGAAAGCTGGACGGAACTTTCCAACCCGCGTGACCTGACCAAGATTTTCCAGACGCCGGAATATGCGGCCTGGACCAGCCTGCGCCAGTCGGAAGACAGCAAATATGTGGGCCTTGCGATGCCGCGCTTTCTGGGCCGTCTGCCCTATGGCAGCAAGACCGACCCGGTGGAGGCTTTCGCCTTCGAAGAAGACGTCGACGGAAAGAACCATGATGCCTATGGCTGGGTGAATGCCGCTTACGGCATGGCCGTCAACATCAACCGCAGCTTCAAGGAATACGGCTGGTGCAGCCGCATCCGTGGTGTGGAATCGGGCGGAACCGTGCAAAATCTGCCGTCGCACACCTTCCCGTCCGACGACGGTGGCGTTGACCAGAAATGCCCGACCGAAATTGCCATTGGCGACCGCCGCGAGGCCGAACTGGCCAAGAACGGCATGATGCCGCTTCTGCATCGCAAGAACACCGACCAGGCCTCGTTCATCGGGGCGCAGTCGTTGCACAAGCCTGCGGAATATGACGACCCTGATGCCACGTCGAACGCCCGGCTTGCCGCCAACCTGCCCTATCTGTTCGCCACCTGCCGCTTCGCCCACTATTTGAAGGTCAAGGTCCGCGACAAGGTTGGCTCTTACATGAGCCGGACCGCCATGCAGTCCTGGTTGCAGGATTGGATCAACAACTACGTTGATTTCAATGCCGAAATCTCCAGCGAAGGGGAAAAGGCGCGCAAGCCGCTGGCCGCTGCCGAAGTTGTTGTCGAAGAAGTTGAAGGCAATCCCGGCTATTACTCGTCCAAATTCTTCCTGCGGCCGCACTATCAGCTGGAAGGCCTGTCGATCTCGTTGCGCCTCGTCTCCAAACTGCCGTCCGAGAGAGGCGGCTGATCCTTAGCACCCCAAACGAGCCCCGCTTCACACACGAGCGTGAATTTAACCCTGCCTCATGGCAACAAACTAGGAAGGACCTGAAAAATGGCTGCCACATTATTTGTCAAGATCGACCCGCTGGACTTGTTCAAGGGCGATTCAATTGAAAAGAAGCACAAAGACTGGATCGTTGTGGAATCGATTGAGTTCGGAATGGAACGCCATCAGTCCGACGCGGAAGGCGGCGTTGTGTCGCGTGGTTTCGGCAAGGCAGTTTTCAACGACGTGTCCTTTACATCGGAACTGGGTCGCCACTCGACGAAACTGATGCTTCAGGTGGCCGGCGGCAAACGTCTGAAGATGATCACCATCCACCAGTGCAAGGCCAACGAAAGCGACGCGCTTGCGCTGGAACCCTATGTCATCTGGACGCTGCTTGACTCGCAGGTGGCCAACTACAATATCACCTCGGGTTCGGAAGAAATTCCGAAGGAATCCTGGGCTGTACGGCCCAGCGAGATTCAGATCGACTACTACTATCCCGTCGATGGCAAGGGCGAGTTGAAGAAATACTCGGAATTCAAGTGGAACGTCGGCTTGGGTGCCGCGTCTGCCTGATCACGTCTGCCTGATGATGCAATGCGGTCCGGCGCGGGGGCTTATCCCCGCGCCGGACAGGCCCCAAGGCACTGGAGCGCAGACGTGATGACGCCCGAAGACCATTTGAAGGCCGGCAATCCGGCGGGCGCCCTCGAAGCGCTGTCTGCTTTGGTCAAGGCCAAGCCGGGCGACGCCCGGTTGCGGATTTTCCTGTTTCAACTGCTGTGCGTGCTGGGTCAATGGGACCGGGCGATCCGGCAGTTGAAGGTGTGCGGCGAGGCGTCTGCCGAGGCGTTGCAGATGGCGCAAGCCTACCGCGAGGTGATCATCTGTGAAGTGTACCGCGAAAAGGTCTTTGCGGGCACCAAGGCTCCGCTGGTTTTTGGCGAGCCTCAGGCATGGCTGGCCTGGCTGACGGAGGCGCAGAAACTGCTGGCCACCGGGCAGGTGCAAGCCGCAGCCGATCTGCGCGCCAAGGCGTTTGACGCAGCCCCCGCCACCGCCGGAGAGATCGACGGCCAGCGTTTTGAGTGGATCGCCGATGCCGACATGCGGTTTGGTCCCGTGCTGGAGGCCATCGTCAACGGGCGCTACTTCTGGCTGCCATTTTCACAAATCCGCCAGATCAGCTTCGATCCGCCGACCGACTTGCGGGATGCGGTCTGGACGGCGGCCAGTCTGACCCTTGCCAATGACGGCGAGGTCGTGGCCTTTATTCCGACGCGCTATCCCTTCTCGGGTCAAAAGGGGGCCGGGGCAGAAAAGCTGTCGCGGGCCACCAGTTGGACGGATGCCGGGGCGGAAACCTATCTCGGTTTTGGCCAGCGGCTTTTGTCAACCGATCAGGGCGATGTGGCGCTGCTGGATGCGCGGCTGATCACGTTTGATTTGCCCGCCGCCGACATGCCCACCTCTGCGCTCGTTACGGCGGGATAGGTGCGTCATGGCGGACAAGATGATGTCCGAGCGGCTGCAACCGTCGCTTCTGGACCGGCTGACCGATGACGACCCGACCAACACCGGCGAAAGCCGCGACGCGCGGGTGATCGACATTCGCCGGTTGCGTGACATCGTGCAGCGCGATCTGTCGTGGCTGTTGAACACCAACAACAGCGAGGCCTGGCTGGATGCCACCCGCTATCCCTTGGCGGCAAGGTCGGTGATCAACTACGGTGTGCGCGATGTGGCCGGTGACTTCTCGTCGCAAGACCGGGTGGCGATGATCCGAAAATCCATCGTCGCAGCCATCGACAACTTTGAATGCCGCATCCGCAAGGGATCGGCCCGTGTAGAGGTTCATGGCGACAATGTTTCACGCAGGACCATCATCAGCTTCAACATCCGGGCGGATATGTGGGCCGAACCGATCCCGATCGAGCTTTACCTGCGCACCTCGGTCGATGTGACGACGGGTGAGGTGACGTTGGAAAGGACAGGCTGATGGATACGCGGCTTCTGGCGCATTACGAAAGCGAACTGGCCTTCCTGCGCGATATGGGGGCAGAGTTTGCCCAAGCCTATCCCAAGATCGCAGCACGTCTGGGGATGGAGGGGATGGAGGTGCTTGACCCTTATGTGGAGCGCTTGCTGGAGGGCACCGCCTTTCTGTCGGCCCGCGTCCAACTGGCGCTGGACATGCAGTTTCCGGCTTTCACCTCCAACCTGCTGGAAATCATTTTTCCGCACTTTCTGGCCCCCACGCCGTCGATGATGATCGTGGCGCTGGAACCCGACCTGAGCAACGCCGGGATCAAAGAGGGTTATCTTTTGCCGCGCGGTGCCCGGCTGCGGTCGCGCCAGATAGATGGCGAGCAGACGGCCTGCATCTTCCGGACCTCGGCGGATGTGACGCTTTGGCCGATAGAGGTGGCAGAGGTTGAATATATCGACAGCCGGGGCGGGCTGGTTGCCGCCGGTGTCAGCCGCGATACGCCAGCGCGGGCGGGTATAAGGCTGCGGTTGCGCCGGACGGACGGCGGCAAGATCGCCGACCTGCCGATGAACGCGCTGACCCTGCATCTGTCAGGTCAGGCCGCCGAGCCCTGGACCCTGCACGAGGCTTTGTGTACCCGCGTCACCGGCATGGTCGGCCGTTCGACCGACCGGCGGGCGGATTGGACGCAAAGTCTGCCTGGGGCGAAAAGCCTGCCCAAGGGCTTTGCCCGCGAAGAGGCGCTGCTGCCCACGCCGCGCCGGTCGTTTGACGGCTACCGCCTGTTGCAGGAATACTTCGCCATGCCCGAAAGGTTCCACTTTGTGGAACTGTCGGGTATGCGCCCGGCGTTGCAACGGGCCGAGGGGACCGATGTCGACCTTTACCTTCTGCTGGGCGATACGCTGCCCGACAATGGGGCCTGCATCCGCAAAGAGGTGTTTGTGATCAACGCGGTTCCGGCGATCAACCTGTTTGAACGCGCCTTTGACCGCATTCACCTGACCAATTCCGATACCGAACAATACATCACGCCGAACCGCACCGCCCCCTTGGACTACGAGGTGTTCTCAATCTCTCGCGTCACCGGCAATTCGTCGAAAACCGGCGAAGAAACTGAGTTTCGGCCGTTTTATTCCGCGTCCGACCTGACCTCGGCGGGGGAAAGCCATTCGGCCTATTATACAATCCACCGCCGGATGCGGCAGCGGAATGAAAAGGAACGGTTGCGCGGGGTGCGGACGTCTTATCTGGGGTCAGAGGTATACCTGACCTTGGTGGACAGCAAGCAAGCGCCTTATTCCGCCGATCTGAACCAGCTTTCCGTCTTGGGCCTGTGTACAAACCGCGATCTGCCGTTGCTCTTGTCAACCGCTGGCAAGGACGCCTTCCACCTGCCCGATGGCGGGCCGGTCTTGTCGGTCACCTGCATCGTGTCGCCCACCCGCCCGCGCCCGACCATCGCACAGGGCGAAACCGCGTGGCGGCTGATCAGCCATCTGTCGCTGAACTACCTGACGATCACCGACCGCGAAGGCAGCCAGGGCGGTGCCGAAGCCCTGCGCGAGTTGATCGGTCTTTATGCGCCCAGCGGGGACCGGGTGATTTCCAAGCAGTTGGAGGGCGTGCGTGGTGTGTCGACCCGCCCCATCGTGCGCCGCATGACGGATGAGGTGCTGTCCACCGCCGTGCGCGGCCTGGAAATCAAGCTCGACTTTGACGAAAGCTTCTTTGACGGCTCTGGCGTTTATGTGCTGGCCTCCGTGCTGGAGCGGTTTTTCCGCAAATATGTAACGATCAACTCGTTTACCGAGACCGTGCTGACAACCCAACAACGTGGAGAGATCACAAGGTGGCGACCGGAAAGCGGGCTCGGCCGGATGATCTGACGCATTACGCGCAGCTTCAGGCCGATCCTACCAAATATCATCTGTTTCAGGCGATGCGCGTGATCGAGGCGCATTATGGGAACATGCCGCGTTTGGGCACCTCGCGCAGGGCGGCGCAAGACCCGGTGCGGCTTGGGCAGGAAGCAGAGCTGGCCTTTCCAA
This sequence comes from Rhodobacterales bacterium, assembly GCA_043721775.1. Lineage (GTDB taxonomy): Bacteria > Pseudomonadota > Alphaproteobacteria > Rhodobacterales > Rhodobacteraceae > Stagnihabitans. Next base: position 21,566 of record JAYSQA010000333.1, on the reverse strand, counting down.
CCTCGACCATCGCCGATTTCAAGGTGGGGGAGGATGGCAAGGCCGTGCTGACCAACCGCGCGTTTGGTCTGTTCGGGCCGATGGGGCCCTTGCCCTTGCACCTGACGGAATACGCCCGCGAACGCCGCCGCAACCACCGTGACACCACTTTCATTGCTTTCGCCAACACCTTCACCCATCGTCTGATGAGCCTGTTTTACCGGGCTTGGGCGGCAGGCCAGCCAGCACCCAGCTTTGACCGGCCCGAACAGGACCCGTTCGAACGCAAGTTGGCGGCAATCTCGGGCTATTACGGCAAGGGTCTGGCCAAGCGCGATCTGATGCCCGACATGGCCAAGCGCTATTTCGCGGGCCAACTGGCGTCCGGCACCAAGACCGCCGAGGGGCTGGTGTCGTTGTTGCAAAGCTTCTTTGATGCCGAGGTGCATTTGCAGCAGTTCATAGGCACCTGGCTGGACCTTGAACCCGATGACCGCTGGCAGTTGGGCAAGCCTGCGGGGTTGGGCCAAAGCACCTCGATCGGCACGCGGGTCTGGTCGCGCGCCTCGAAATTCCGCATCGTGGTCGGGCCCTTGTCTTTGGCCGAATACCGCCGCTTTCTGCCCGGCCAAGGCGCGCTTGAACGGCTTGAGGCCATTGTGCGCAACTTTGTCGGCGATGCGCTGGATTGGGATGTGAACGTGATTTTGCGCGCCGCCGAGGTGCCCCGGATGGCCCTTGGCGGGGTCAATGCCGCCCTTGGCCAGACCAGCTGGGTTGGCGTGCGCCGCGCCTCGGGCCGTGATGCCAATGATCTTTACCTGTCGCCCCCCCATGCGCTGCGCCGTCAGCGCCCGATTGCCCCCCCCAAGACTGGAGCCAAGAAATGAGCGAAATCAGCCGCGTCGCGCTGTTCGGCAAGTTGAACCGTCTGGCCTATCAGGCGGTGGAAGGGGCCACGGTCTTTTGCAAGCTGCGCGGTAATCCTTATGTCGAACTGGTGCATTGGCTGCACCAGATCCTGCAAAACCCCAACAGCGACCTGCACCGGCTGGCAGAGTATTACAAGCTTGACCCCGCCAAACTGGTGGCCGACATGCAGCGCGCTTTGGACGCGCTGCCGCGTGGGGCGTCCTCGATTCAAGACCTGTCCGAACATCTGGAGGATGCCACTGAACGCGGTTGGGTTTGGGGATCACTGCTGTTTTCGGCGTCACAGGTGCGAAGCGGCTTTCTGATCCTTGGCATCGTCAAGACGCCTGCGCTGCGCAACATCCTGTTTGCCATCTCGCCCGAGTTCAAGAAGATCAAGCCCGATGATCTGGCCGAGAATTTTGCGGCAGCGGTGAACGGCAGCCCGGAAGAGGGGCAGGTTGCGACCGACGGCAGCCATGTGGGCTCGGGTGCGCCGGGCGAAGCGTCAGGCGCCATGGCTCCGGCGGCGATGGGCAAAGAAGAGGCGTTGAAGAAGTTCTGCACTGATCTGACCCAACAGGCCCGCGACGGCAAGATGGACCCGATTGTCGGCCGGGATGAGGAAATCCGCCAGGTCGTTGATATTCTGATGCGGCGGCGGCAGAACAACCCGATCCTGACGGGAGAAGCCGGGGTGGGCAAGACTGCCGTGGTCGAAGGCTTCGCGTTGCGGATTGCCCGGGGTGACGTGCCCCCGGCGCTGCGCGAGGCGCGGATTCTGGCGCTGGATGTGGGGTTGCTTCAAGCCGGTGCCAGCATGAAGGGCGAGTTCGAGAACCGTCTGAAATCGGTGATTGAAGAGGTTCAGGCCTCGACCACGCCTGTCATCATGTTCATTGACGAAACGCACACTCTGGTGGGGGCAGGGGGCGCCGCAGGCACAGGCGATGCGGCCAACTTGTTGAAACCGGCGCTGGCACGGGGCACGCTGCGCACCATCGGCGCCACGACCTGGGCCGAATACAAGAAACATATTGAGAAAGACCCCGCTCTGACCCGGCGGTTCCAGACGGTTGTGGTGGAAGAACCCTCGCCCACCAAAGCCATCCTGATGATGCGCGGCATCGCGTCGATGCTGGAAAAACACCATCGCGTGCAGGTCTTGGATGAGGCGATTGCGGCGGCGGTCAACCTGTCGGCCCGCTATATCCCGGCCCGCCAGTTGCCAGACAAATCGGTCAGCGTGTTGGACACCGCCTGCGCCCGCGTCGCAGTCAGCCAGCACGCCGTGCCTGCCGAGGTTGACGACAGCCGCCGCCGGATTGAATCGCTCGATACCGAGCTTGGCATCATAACCCGCGATGAAACCGCTGGTTATGACGTCACCGAACGCCGTGCCGGCATCACCGGCATCAAAGCCGAGGAGGAAAAGCGGCTGGTCGGTCTGACCGCCCGCTGGGAGGCGGAAAAGGTGATTGTGGAAACCATCCTGAACCTGCGCGCCAAACTGCGCGAGGGTGGGGCTGCGGTGGATGGCAAGCCTGCCTCCACCGGGTCAGAAGCTGCGGCACCAGCGGGGAACTCTCCCCTCACGGACGAACAGCGCGCGGCTTTGACGACGCAATTGCGCGCTAAAAATGCCGAACTGACCGCATTGCAGGGTGAACACCCGCTGATCCTGCCGATTGTCGATGCTTTGGCGGTTGGCACCGTGGTCGGTGACTGGACGGGCATTCCGGTGGGCCGGATGCTGAAGGACGAACTGCAAACCGTGATCGACCTTGCCGAGCATCTGGGCAAGCGCGTCATTGGCCAGGATCACGCGATGAAGATGATCGCCAAGCGTATCCAGACCTCTCGTGCCGGGCTTGATAACCCGTCAAAGCCGATTGGCGTCTTCATGCTGGCGGGCACTTCTGGCGTCGGCAAGACCGAAACCGCACTGGCTTTGGCCGAGGTGATGTATGGCGGCGAACAGAACGTCATCACCATCAACATGAGCGAGTATCAAGAGGCGCATACCGTCAGCAGCCTGAAGGGTGCGCCTCCGGGGTACATCGGCTATGGCGAGGGTGGGGTGCTGACCGAAGCGGTGCGCCGCAAGCCTTACTCGGTGGTCTTGCTGGACGAGGTGGAAAAGGCCCACCCTGACGTGCATGAGATTTTCTTTCAGGTCTTCGACAAGGGCATCATGGAGGATGGCGAGGGCCGCTCCATCGACTTCCGCAACTGCATGATCTTGCTGACCACCAACGCGGGCACCGAAAAGATCGTGGACCTGTGCGCCGACCCTGACCTGATGCCGGAACCTGACGCCATCGCCAAGGAACTGCGCGAGCCGTTGTTGAAGATCTTCCCACCCGCCCTGCTGGGCCGTCTGGTGGTGATCCCCTACTATCCGCTGTCGCCGGAAATGATCGGCAAAATCACCCGCCTGCAACTGAACCGCATCAAAAAGCGGGTCGTGGCGGCGCATGGCGTGCCCTTCGAATATACTGATGCTGTGATTGACCAGATCGTCAGCCGCTGTGCGGAGGTAGAGTCGGGTGGCCGGATGATTGATGCGATTGTGACCAACACCATGCTGCCCGACATCTCGGCTGAATTCCTGCGCCGGATGATCGCCGGGGGGGCTGTCAACCGGGTGGCGATTGACGTGGTGGACGGCAACTTCACCTACAGCTTTGATTGACCCAAAGGCTGGCTGGGTTCTTTCTTTGCCCTGCCGGTCCCTTTTGAACTTTGCACAAGGATCACCCCATTGGTACAGCTGACAGTCTACGACAGGACGAACGTACAGGTCAGTTCCGCCGGGCTGAAGCTGATCGTGCCACCCAATGTTGGCATCAAGATCGTGGTGGACCTGCCCAAAGAGGTGGAAAAGGAAGCTCAGGTTGACAAGGTTCTGATGCGCAAGTTCACCGAACAGGCTGAAGCGATCATGAAACAGACGATCACCATGATCGAGAAGAAGTGCAAGATTTTCGAGGCGCTGTTTCAGGGCATGATCGACAACGGCGAAAAGCAATCGGTGATCGACAAGAACCTTGATGGGCTGAACAAGGCCCTGAAACAGGACGTCGAGGTGGCCCAGATTGCTGCGGAACAAGGCGTCGATGCGGCGTGGCAGGACCTTGCCAAAAAGCGCAGCGACTGGAAAAAGCACAAGATCAAGGTTGCTGCGACCATTCTGGTCAGCCTTGCCAAACTGGCGGTGACAGTGACGCTGGTGGTGCTGTCCGGTGGCACGGTCACGGCGGCGGGCGTGCTGACCACGATCAACTCTGTCACCACGATCCTGAAAGAGGTCTACCGGCTTAACCAAGACATCGAAGCCGCCCGCAAAAGCCTTGAGTCCGATCTGACACAGGTTGAGAAGAATGCGGAATCGTCCGGGCTTTATGTCGCCAAAGAGATTGCCAACGAAACCTTGCGGGCTTTCCTTGGCGCCTCACGCGCCTCGCTCAAAAGCTGCGAGAAGGGCTATCAGACCCTGAAATCCAAGCTGGATCACATGGTTGTCACCTGCCACGATGTGTCCAAGGACTTGACCAGGCTTGAAAAAGAGCGCGCCAAGATGGATAGGGAATTCAAGGCCGACGTGCAAAAGGCATTGAAAGGCATTCCGGTTTCCAACGGTCCGGCGCAAGAGGCGAAGATTGTCGCCGCCTATGCCAAGAAGTTCACCAAATCGGATGACGCGATCAGCGATGCCACAGAGACGATGAACGATCTCTACAATCAGTCCAAGGACTGGAGCAAGACAGTCGATGCCATGGGCCAGCGGTTTGACGATCTGGCGATCAATGACCCTGCGGCGTTGAAGGTGTTCCGGGTGGCGATCCGCGCCATCTCGGTCGGTCTTGCCGCGATCACCAATCCGGCGGCGGCGGGCAAGGCCTTTGATGACGCGGTGTCTTTGGGCAAGGTGGCTGCAAACTTCGACTACGGCAAGGCGGTGGGCGAGGCGATTGACGGCACAGCGCTGCAATTTGCCAGGATATGAACGGAATGGATTGAAGGAGCCTGAAAATGGTCAATTCTGCTGAAACCAACTTCTCGATGTCCTTTGGCAACATCGGTGCCGACCCCTTGGGTTCTGCCAAACCCACGCGCTTTCGCATCGCCATCATGGGCGACTTTTCCGGTCGTGCCGCGCGGGGCGAGGTCGAGGTTGGCGCTGACCTTGCCGCACGCCGTCCGATCAAGCTGGATGTCGACACGCTGGAAAAGGTGATCAAGGGCTTTGCTGCCGAGTTGATCCTGCCCATCGGGCGCGATGGTGCTGGGATCGGGGTGGCCTTGGCCTCGGTCGATGACCTGCATCCGGATGAATTGTTTGCCAATGTCGAGATGTTTGCCGAACTGGTGGCGCTGCAACGGCGGCTGAAGTCGGGCAAGACGGCGGCCAGTGCAGTGAATGACCTGAAAGCGTGGGGCGAAGAGTTTGGCCACAAGGTCAACCCTCCGGCGCGGAAATCGGCGGGCAATGCGGTGCCGTCTGACCGCAAGTTGTCCGACTTCGCGGCTTTGGTCGGTGGCGGTGTGGCGCGCAAGGCGCAAGCCTCCTCGACCGACGACCTGTTGCAGCGCATCGTTGGGCCTTATGTGCAGGCGCTGCCTGACCCTGATGCCGCAGACCTGCAAGATGCTGCCGAAGAGGCTTTGGCCGGTGCCATGCGTCTGGTGCTGCACCACCCCGAATTCCAGTCGGTCGAAGCCCAGTGGCGCATCCTTGACCTGATCACCCGCCATGTCGAGACGGATCAGAAGCTTGATCTGGTGGTCTATGACATCTCGGCTGAAGAGCTGGCGGCGGATCTTGCGGCGGCGGATGACCTGTCGCAATCGGGCCTGTGCCAGCTTCTGGCCGAAAGCACGCCGGACGGGCGCGGGCCGTTCAGTGCGGTGTGCGGGCTTTACACCTTCGAGGAAACCCCGACCCATGCCGAACTGGTGGGGCGCATCGCGCAGGTGGCGGCCCATGTCAGGGCGGCGTTCTTTGCCGCCATCACGCCGGCCTTTCTTGAAACCGATATCAAAGACCGCCACCCCCTTGTGGCCCAGGCATGGGACGCCGTGCGCGAAATGCCGGAAGCGGGCTATGTCGGCCTTGTCTCGCCCCGCTTCTTGTTGCGCAGGCCTTATGGGGCGAAAACCGACCCGATCTCCGAGTTTGATTTCGAAGAGTTCACCGAAAGCGATGGCCTGTCGGGGATGCTTTGGGCCAATCCGGTGGCACTGGTTGCCATCCTTCTTGCGGGCAGTTTCCGCAAGAACGGGCCCTCGCTGGGGCTTGGGTCCATGATGTCGCTGGGGGGGATGCCGTACCACTATGTCAAGGACCGCTACGGCGATCAGGTGGCTTTGCCCTGCACCGAACGCAACCTGACCCAGGCCAAGACCCAAGCTACCATCGGGCGCGGCTATATGCCGGTGATCTCGGTCAAGGGCCGCGACGAGGTGCGGCTGGGGTCATTTCAGGCGCTGAACGGCGGTACGATCCTGGGCTTCTGGTCCGACGTGCCACCACCCAAACCGCGCGCCCCGGTCGAACGTGCCGCCAAGGTCGCGGTTGAGGTGGCTGCGGTAGACGCTGCTGCGGCGGCAGACAGTGTCGATGCCGATCTGGATGCGCTGCTGGCCAGCTTCGGCGATGACTTCGGTTCGGCCGAACCGGTCACGGATGCGGCCTCTGCCGGCGCACAGGAAGATGTCGACGCCGATCTGGCAGCCCTTTTGGCCAGTCTTTGAACAGGCTAGGATAGGGGCGATGGGAAGGCTATTGCGATCAATGGCGACAAAAGACCTTTGGTCTTTCGCATAAAGGTGTAGGACAAAGAGCACTTGGGGTTTGCGCCGTATCTTCAAGACGCAAACCATCACGTTAAGGAAGGCCGACCTGAACAAAGGTTGATAGTTATGGCAGATCTGCGACAGACGGAAAACCTTTTCATCGAACTCAACGGCGAAGGCGCCGCCGATCTGATTTGCATTGGCGCGCGGGTGCGCGAGCGGTTTTCGACCATCCCGGAAATGCGGATGGAGTTTACGGTCAAGACCACCTCGTTTGATCCCAAATCCATTCTGGGCGAACGGATCACGCTGAAAACCAAGCAAGACTTCCAGTGGTCCGGCATCGTCGTGTCGGTCGAGGATGTGGGGCTTGAAAAGGGTGTTGACGTTTACGCCGCTGAACTGCGGGGCTGGCTGTGGCTGGCCACGCTGGGCGAGGAAAACCGGATCTATCAGAAGATGGACGCGGTCGAGATCATTTCCGACGTCTTTAACAAGATGGGGATCAGCGATTTTCAAAGCAAGGTCGCAGGCAAGCCCGAACAACGCGAATATTGCGTGCAATACGGCGAAAGCAACTTCGCCTTCATCAGCCGCCTGATGGAGGAAGAGGGGATCTACTACTGCTTTGACCATTCGGGTCCGACGGAAAAGCTGATCCTGGCCAACGATTCCTCGGCCCATGCCGACGTGGGCGAGGTGGGTTTCACCAAAAGCAATAACCAGCGCAAGGTCCGCGCCGACGCCGACACGATCTATGAATGGGCCGAGGTCGGCAAAGTGGTGTCGGGCAAGGTCTCGCTTTGGGATTATGACTTCACGCAGCCCCGAACGCCGCTGTTGGTGTCAAGCCTTGCTGCGGGCGTTGGCAACCACAGCCACAACAAGATCGAGCGGTATCAGTCGGGTGGCCATTACAAGACGGCCGACAAGGGCGAGGGGGTGTTTGCCAAGAACATCGCCGAAGCCCATGCCGCAGGCTTTGCGCGCGCCACCGGCCTGTGCAACACGGCCCTTGTGCGCACCGGCGTCAAGTTCAACCTCAAGCATCCTGAACGGTCGGCGGTGGACGGCAGCTATCTGGTCACCGGTGCGACCCATTATATCCGGTTTGACGACCAGACCTCGGGCACGGAAAAGGCGCGGTTGAACCGGTCGGTCGAACAGATCAGCTATCCCACCGACATGGCGCTTTACGACACCGAGTTCGAGGTGCAGCCAAGTGTCGTGCCCTTCAAGCCGCAAAAGGAAACGCCGTGGCCCGCCGTGCCCAGCTTGCTGACCGCCGTGGTCACCGGCCCCAGCGGGGACGAGATTCACACCGATATGTACGGACGCATCAAGGTGCAGTTCCCGTGGGACCGGATCGGCAAGAAAGACGACAACTCAACCTGTTTTGTGCGCTCGGTCATGCCATGGACCGGCAACAAATGGGGATTTCTGGCTGTGCCGCGCATCGGGATGGAAGTGATCATCCAGTTTGAACGCGGCAATATCGACCGGCCTATCTGCACCGGAATGGTCTATAACGGCGACAACAAGCCGCCCTATGATCTGCCCGGCCAGATGAACAAGATGGGGTGGCGCACCAATTCCACCAAGGGCGGCGGCGGCTTCCACGAACTGACGATGGATGACACCAAGGGCGATGAAAGCATCTTTTTTCAGTCTGAAAAGAACTACAAGCAGATCATCAAGAACGACGCCGAAATCACCATTGGCATGGAGAAGAAAGATCCCGGCGACCTGACCCAGACGATTTTCCACAACTTCACCGAGATCATCAAGACCGGCGACGTCAGCCAGAAAATCGAAAGCGGCAGCCGGATCAGCTATGTCAACACCGACGACACGACGACGATCCTTGGCAAGTCGGCGGCCACGATCACCGGCGATACCTCGATGGAAATCACCGATGGCAATCTGTCCGAGACGATCAAGAAGGGCAACATGACGACCGAGGTGTCGCAGGGCAACCAAAAGTCCACGGTAAATATGGGCAACATCAACATGGAAGCCACGGTTGGCGACATCACGATCGAGGCAGGCCAGTCGATCACCCTGAAGGTCGGCGCCAACAGCATCACGATTGACACCAAGGGCGTCACCATTGAAGGCGCGCTGTTCAAGGCCACGGGCACCGCGTCGGCGGAACTGATTTCCAGCGGCATGGTCAAGGTCGATGGCGGGCCGCTGGTGACGATCAGCGGCATGACCATGGTGAAGATCAATTGAGGAACATCAGATGAATGCCCGTTTCTCAGGTCTGGTGAAAATTCCCAAACAGCCGGCGGCGCGCCTGCTGTCCCATGCCAATGCCGAACTTGACACCGAACTTGTGGCCCCCGCCAGCGCCTCGGTCGAGGTGGTGCTGGAGGAGTTGGACCAGAAGGGCGCGCTGATTGACATGCTGCACCTGCTGTCTGTGGCGCTGCCGGCGCGGGAACGGGTGTGGTGGGCCTGTCTTGCCGCGCGCGATACGCTGAAACCGGGGGCCAAGGTGCCGCCACCGCTTGCCGCAGCCGAGGCTTGGGTCTTCAAACCGTCGGAAGAAAACCGCGCCGTGGCGCATCATGCCGTGCAGCACGCCAGTATGCGCGATGACACCAAGCATTGCGCCATGGCTGTGCAGTTTCACGATGGCACGCTTGGCCCCGGAGAGTTGGCGCAGCACGCAGCCCCGCCGGGCGGGTCAGAGGTTTCGGCCTTTGCGATGAACATCGTGGCGATTGCCAAAAGCGGCAAGACGTTGGAAGAAGCAGCAGCGGTCCTGATTGAACGCGCGCTGGATATCGCGCGCGGCGGGTCGGGCCGGGTCGAACCGCAAAAAACCTCGGAGGGAGCCTGACCATGCCATTCGCAGCCCGCCTGACCGACATGCATGTCTGCCCGATGGTGACACCGGGTGTGCCGCCCATCCCGCATGTCGGCGGGCCTGTCACGGGGCCCGGGGCACCGACCGTTCTGACCTGCTGCATCATTCAGGCCGTGGCCACTGACATGTGCGTCTGTGTCGGACCGCCGGACACGATTGCCATGGGCTCCACATCCGTGCTGTGCTGTGGCAAGCCTGCGGCCCGCATGGGCGACCCGACCGCGCATGGCGGCTCGATCGTGGGATTTGCGCCCACGGTCATGATCGGAGGATGACAGGGCAATGGCGGTGACGTTGCGGTTTCAGTCTTCGGGTGCGGTGCCGGGTGATGGGCATCCCATCGTTATGCGCGGACCCAGCCTGACCATCGGGCGCGGGCCAGAGAATGACGTGGTCCTGCCCGACCCTGACCGCATGATCTCCAAAACCCATTGCGTGGTGGAAAATCACAACGGCAGCGTGGTGGTGGTCGATTTCTCGACCAACGGCACCTTCCTGAACTATGGCAAGGTGGCGCTTGGCCGGACGGCAACGCCGATCAACGACGGCGATGTGCTGATCATGGGCGGCTATGAACTGGTGGTCGAGATATCGACGGCCAACAGCCGGGCAGAGCCTTTGGCCCCCCTCGCGGACGAGCGCGCCTCGTTCGGCAATGCGCGGGCGGCACCGGACCCTTACAAACTGTTGGACGATGCCGGACCGGGGGGGGATTTTCTGGACAGCCTCTTGGGGTCGTCTGACAAGCCCAGGGGGCCGGGTCAGTTCCGCAAAGAGCAGGAAAACGTCGAACTGCTGCCGTCCATCGGCGATGATGGCCCCTTGCTGGGACCGGCCCCCGTCATGCCCTCGCAGCCTGCGATGCGAAATCACTCGGCTTCGGTGAATGACAGCTTCCTGCCCGCACAGAAGGCCGCATCCAAATCTGTGATCCCGGATGACTGGGATGATCTGCTGGCGCTGACACCGCCGCCCAGCCCGGCGAAGCAGGCGCAGCAGGCGCTTGCCCCGGGCGAAGATATTTACAGCCACAACGCGTCATCTGCGCGGCTCGCTGCCATGTCTGCTACGGTGCCCGATGACGATATCTTCGGCGATTTTGCGCCAGCAGCGCAACCCGCCGCACCGCCGCCAAACCGGTTGCCCACCGCCACGCTGCCGGAAGATGACTTTCTGAACCTTGCGCCAACGCCCGCAGCAGGCCCGGGCAAGGCAAGTGCTGCACGGCCATCCGGGGCTGTGCCGGACGGGTCCGTCCCGACGGCGCCCGGTGCCACATCAGCGGATGTGGCGTTGCGCGGGCAGGCTGGTTCTGCCGCACCCGATGCCTACGCAACCCAGTTCGACCCCTTCGCCACCGATCCCAACCACAAGATGCCCAGCCACCCTATCCCTGCGGAATCCGCCGTGCTGGACCCGATCCTTGAAACCTTCGCCGCAGCCCCTGTGGCACAGCCGCAGGCTGCCGTTGCAGCCTCTGCGCCCGTGACCCAGCCGCCGCTTGCCTTGGGCCTGGTATCCGGCGTCAACGCAGCACGCGCTTTCCTTGTGGCGGTAGGGGCGGAGGACGTCAGGATCAGCGACGCCGAACTGCCCGACACCATGGCGCGTCTGGGGCGCACGCTGAAATCCATGATCACCGGCCTGCGTGAAATTCTGATGACCCGCACCTCGATCAAGTCGGAATTCCGGATCGAGCAGACCATGGTGAACGTGGGCGGCAACAACCCCCTGAAATTCTCGGTCTCCCCCGAACAGGCGATCGAGGCGATGGTCCGCCCCACCACTCGCGGTTATCTGGCGGCAGAAGCGGCTGCGGCGCAGGCGCTTGAGGATATCAAGGCCCATGAAATCGCCATGATGACCGGGATGGAGGCTGCGCTGAAAGGCGTACTGGCCAAGCTTGACCCCGCAATCCTGACCGCCAAGATCGAGGCCAAGGGCGGCTTCGGCGCCTTCTTTTCCAACCGCAAGGCGCAGTATTGGGAAACCTACGAAACCATGTATGCCGAAATCAGCGATCAGGCCCAAAATGACTTCCATGAGCTTTTTGCCAGGGAATTCTCACAAGCCTACCGGGCGCAACTGGCCCGTTTGAAAGAAGCCAAGTCCCGCGGCTAAGGTCAAGGGCGACGTCGGAAGATAGGGGAGACTGCATTGTCCTGGGACAGCAAGGTGTTGTGGACTGAGGGGCTGTTCTTGCAGCCCCACCACTTTCAGCAGGCCGACCGCTACCACGAGGCGCTGATTGCGGGCCTTGCGCGGCGGGTGACGGCCTATGCCTGGGGGGTTTCGACGCTGGAACTGGATGATGCGGCGCTGAAGGTCGGTCAGATCGCGTTGAAATCGGTCACGGGGCTGACGCAGGATGGCACGGTGTTCCGGGTGCCGCAGGCTGATGAACATCCCCCCGCATTAGAGGTGCCGCCCAATATCAAGGATTGCGTGGTGATGCTGACCGTGCCGCAGCGGCGGCAGGGCGCGCAAGAGGTTGACCTGACCGGCGCTGAACTGTCCGCCAGCCGCCTGCGTCCGGCCGAGGTCGAGGTGACCGACACCATGAGCCTTGACCGCAAGGCCGTGACCCTTGGCGTTGGCAAGATGCGGTTGCAATTCGCGCTGGCGGTGGATGACATGGCCGACAAGCTGGCGATCCCCATCGCCCGCATCATCGAGGTGCGGCCCGACCGCGAAGTGGTGCTGGATACCGGTTTTATTCCCTCATGCCTTGACGTGCGCGCAGCCTTCCCACTGGCGTCTTTCCTGCGCGAATTGGAGGGGCTTCTCAACCACCGGGTGACCGCACTCGCGGGCCGTCTGTCAGATGGCGGAGCCACGCGGGGTGTGGCAGAGATTCAGGATTTCCTGCTTTTGATGGTCTGCAACCGCGTGCTGCCGATGATCAAGCACATGGGCACCATCGAAAACGTCCATCCGGTTGATTTCTTTGCCGAAGGCGTCAAGCTGGCCGGTGAACTCGCGACCTTCATGGCCGCCGACAAGCGTGCGCCGGAAATTCCGGCCTACCGCCATGATGACCTGAAGGGCACCTTTGCGCCCTTGGTTCGGGTCTTGCGGCAATACCTGTCCTCGGTTCTGGAACAAAACGCCGTGTCTATTCCGCTGGAGCCGCGCAAGTATGGCATCTCGGTCGGACTGATCGCCGACCGCAAACTGCTGTCTACGGCGGGCTTTGTGCTGGCGGTCAAGGCCGATATCCCGGACGAAACCGTGCGGCGGCATTTCGCGGGGCAGGTCAAGATAGGCCCGGTTGAAGAGATCAGGCCGCTGGTCAACTCGGCCCTGCCGGGCATCGGGCTGCGGCCCTTGCCGGTAGCACCCCGGCAAATCCCCTATCACGCCGGGGTGGTCTATTTCCAGCTAGAGGAGGGCAGCCCGTACTGGGCCAAGATGACCACCTCTGGCGGGATCGCGGTGCATGTGTCGGGGGATTACCCCGGCCTGTCGATGGAACTGTGGGCAATCCGCCAAGGCTAAGGCGTTCGGGAGGATGTGATGTCGAACGAGGACCCCTTTGCCGAGCCTGACGATTCTGGGCGCACGGTCATCCGCCCCAATCCGGGCGGCAAAAGGTCAGCGCCTGCCGCCACGCCACAGCCCAGTTTCGGCGGGGCAGGGCAGGGCTATGGGTCGCAAGCTTACGGCACGGCCACCCCGGCGCAAGCAGCCGAGCCCAGTCAGGCGATGGGCGTGCCTTCGGGTTCCGGCCAACGTGGCGGGCCGGATGCCAACGCGATTGCGATGACGGGGGTGAACCAGCTGGTGGCGATTGCCACGCCGCTTTTGTCGCTGGTCAGCCGCATCCGCAACCGCGCCCAGCACATGGACCCCGAAAAGCTGCGCCAGTCGGTGATGGCCGAAGTGCGGTCCTTTGAAAACGCCGCGTTGAAGGCGGGTGAGGATGCCCAGAAGGTCAAGGTTGCCCGCTATGCCCTGTGCGCGACACTTGACGATGTGGTGCTGAACACGCCCTGGGGCGAGCAATCGTCCTGGGCCATGCAGTCGATGGTCGGCACCTTCCACCGCGAAACCGTCGGCGGCGACCGCTTCTTTGACCTGCTGGCAAGGCTGGAACAAGACCCCGGCACCAATATCGACCTGTTGGAATTTCTGTACATGTGCCTGTCCTTGGGCTTTGAAGGCCGGTTGCGCGTTGAAAACGGCGGGCAGGACCGGCATTTGCAAATCCGCAATGCGCTGGCCCGGATCATCCGTGGCCAAAGAGGCGAGTTCGAGCGTGATCTTTCCCTGCGCTGGAAGGGCGTCGTGCGGCCTTACAAGGTGCTGTCGGTCTGGAAGCCGGTCTGGATCGCCATCGGTGCCACCGCAGCCATTCTGGCCCTGACCTTTGCCACCTTCAGCTATCTGCTGGACCAGCGCGGCGGCATTGTCCTGTCAGATATTTCCGCCCTTGATAGCGGTGTTGCGCCGACACTGCTGCGCCGCGCGCCGCCACCTCCACCCCCGCCGCCGCCCAAGGAAGAGGTCGACAAGATAGCCGTCCTGACCTCTTTCCTCGCGCCCGAGGTCAAGGACGGCATCGTGACGGTGCTGACCAAGGACAATACCGTGATCGTACGTCTGGCCGGGGTGGGCATGTTCGCCTCTGGCTCTGACAAGCTGAAGGTGGATTTCCTGCCCATCATCAACCGCGTCGCCGAGGCTTTGAAGGATGAAAAGGGCCATATCGTCGTGGCGGGCCATTCTGACAGCTCTCCGGTCGGCTCTGGCCGCTTCAAAAGCAACGAAGCGTTAAGCCAGGCCCGTGCCGATGCCGTGATGAACCTGATCCTGCCGGTCATCGGTGACCCCACCCGCGTCATTGCCGAGGGGCATGGTGCCAGGGAACCGATTGCTGACAATGCAACCAAGGATGGCCGTGCACAAAACCGCCGGATCGAAATTCTGGTGGTGAAGGGCGAGGGAGCATAACCATGAAGTTTTTGAAGGCCTTTGGCCGTTTCCTGATCTCGATCTGGTTCATTCTGCCTGTGGTGACCCTGATCCTGTCGATTTGCGTCTGGAATTTCTCGCCCTACATCGGCACTGATGCTTTCCGCCCGTTTGACGAACCCTTTGGCCGCTGGATTTTCATTCTGGTGCTGTGGGTCTTGTGTCTGGTCACGCTGCTGATCGTCTGGTTCGTGCGGCGGCATGATACCAAGGCGATGGAAGATGACATCGTGAAAGGGGTGGATGAGAAGAACCCCGAAAACGGGGTTGTGTCCGAAGAAATCACCGAGTTGCGCGACAAGATGCGCCGGGCGATTGCCAAGCTGAAGAAGTCGAAGGGCGGGCGTCGCAGTCTGTATGAACTGCCATGGTATGTGATGATCGGCCCGCCGGGGGCTGGCAAGACCACGGCCATCGTGAACTCCGGCCTGCAATTTCCGCTTGCGGACGAGTTTGGCAAAGAGGCCATTGGCGGCGTTGGCGGTACGCGCAACTGCGATTGGTGGTTCACCGACAACGCTGTGCTGATTGACACCGCAGGCCGCTACACCACGCAGGAATCGGATGCCGAGGCCGACAATGCCGCTTGGCTGGGCTTCCTCAACCTGTTGAAAAAGCACCGCATCCGGCAGCCGATCAATGGCGCTATGATTGCCATCAGCCTGTCAGACCTGTCGATGCAGGATGAGACGACGCAGAAAGGCCATGCCCGCGCCGTCAAGCGCCGCCTGGCAGAGTTGCGCGAAAAGCTGGGGGTGCGCTTTCCGGTCTATGTGCTGTTTACCAAGGCCGACATGATCGCCGGCTTTTCGGAATACTTTGACAACCTTGGCAAGGAAGAACGCGAACAGGTCTGGGGCTTTACCTTGGCCCTGCCGAAGAGCAAGGCCGAAGGCTCTCCCATTTCGGCCTTTGATACCGAGTTTTCCGCCCTGATCACCCAGTTGAACGCCCAACTGCTGGACCGGATGCAGTCGGAAACCGACCACCAGCGCCGCAGCCTGATTGCGGGCTTTCCGGCACAATTGGCATCGGTGCGCGGCGTGGCGCAGGCGTTTTTGGCAGAGGTGTTCAACGAAAACCGCTATGATGACCGGCAGATGCTGCGCGGGGTGTATTTCACCAGCGGCACGCAGGAAGGCACGCCGATTGACCGTCTGATGATGGGCATGGCGCGCACCTTTGGCATTGGCCGTCAGGCTTTGGGCACGGGCCGGGGCACCGGGCGCAGCTTTTTTCTGACCCGGCTTTTCAACGAGGTGCTGTTCCCCGAAGCCGGTCTGGTCTCGGCTGATGACAAGGTGGAACGCCGCTATCGCTGGATGAAACGCGGGGCGATGGTGCTGACGGCCTTGATCGCGCTGACGATGGGGGCGCTGTGGGGACGCAGCTATCTGGGCAATCTGGACCTTATGGCATCGGTCGAACAGGCGGTGAACGCTTACAAGGCGGCTGCGGCGCAGGTGCCCGCCAACCCGATTGCGGATGATGATGCGGCAATCACCGTGCCCGCGCTGAACATCCTGCGCGCGATGCCGGTGAACCCGATCCCGCCCACCATCGACCCGGCTGCGGCAAGTCCGTTCTCGCCGGAATACAAGCTGACATGGGGGCTTTATACCGGCGCCGTCCTCGCCAACCAGACGGGGATGAGCTACCGCGCCGCGCTGAACACAGTCTTCCTGCCGCGTCTGCTGTTGCATCTGGAACAGTCTTTGCAGAACAACATCAACAGCCCGGAACTGCTGTATGACACACTGAAGGTCTATCTGATGCTGGGCCTGCAAGGCCCGATGAACGCCGACGAGGTGCGCAGCTTTGAAGCGGCGGATTGGCAGCTGACCTATGCGGGCGACGAAAACAAGGCGATGCGCGATGATCTGATGTTCCATCTGAACGCGCTGATCAGCCAACCGATGAAAGAGGTGGCGCTGAACGGCCCGCTGGTGGCGCAGGTGCAGGACGTTCTGGTGCAAATGCCCATCGCGCGCCGGGTCTACAACGGCATCATCCATTCGGCCGAGGCGGAAGCCGTGCCCGCGTTCCGTCTGTCAGTAATTGGCGGCCCGAACCTGGACAAGGCCTTTGTGCGCACTTCTGGCAAGAAGATGTCGGAAGGGATTCAGGGGATTTTCACCTATGACGGCTTCAACACCGTCTTCAAAGAGCAAGCCCTTGGCGTGGCCGGGAATATCCAGAAAGACAGCTGGGTTCTGGGGCCAAAGGTCAAGACCGACCAGTCGCCTGGCGCATTGGTTGCGATCACCCGCGATGTGCTGGATCTGTATTACAACGACTATATCGAGCGCTATGACGGGCTTTTGGGTGACATCGACGTGGTGCCGCTGTCCAGTCTGAAACAGGCGGTCGAGGTGACCAATATCCTGTCGGGTGCCACCTCGCCCATCGTGAACATCCTGAACGCGGTCGACAAGGAAACCCAGCTGACCGTTTCCAAAGCTCCGATTGATACCACCGTGCTGGCTGATAATGGCGGAAGCGCCGTCGTCAAGGATGCGTCGCGGGATCTGTTCTCGGTTCGCACCCGGATGCTGTTGGAGGCCCTGACCGCCGCCGCCAAGGCTGCCGGAGAGCCGCCGCCAAAGCCCCCCGGCGCCTATGTGGAGGACCGGTTCGCCTGGCTGCACACGCTGGTCTTGCGGCCCGAAGGCGCGACCTCTCCGCTGGATGATCTGATGGGGACTTTGAAGCTGGTCTATCAGGACATGAACAAGATCGCCTTCCCCGGGTCATCGGCCAACCCCAATTCCGGGGCCGACTCGCTGGCGGCCTTGCAGCAGGCGGCAGCCCAGGTCGAGGGGCCTTTGGCCCGCTGGGCCAGCCAGATCACCACCGGCGGTGCCGGTATTTCGGCCGAAGGTACACGCGCGGCGCTGAACCAAAGCTGGACGGCGGATGTGCTGCCCTTCTGCCAGCAGGCCACCGCGAAAGCCTATCCTTTTTCCAAAGGTGCTGCGGCGGATATGGGCATGGCCGATTTCACCAAGCTGTTCGGCCCCGGAGGGCTGATCGACGGCTTCATGACAACCAACCTCAAGGACATGATCGACACCACGAAAAAGCCGTGGACCTGGAAGCAGGTCAACGGGGCGGATATTGGCATTTCGCCCGCCGTGCTGGCGCAGTTGCAAGCCGCAAGCGAGATCAGGGACGCGTTCTTTGCCAATGGTCCGTCCGCCGCCGTCACCTTCCAGATCACGCCCTATTCGCTGGGGGAAGGTATCAAGCAAGTCACCTTGACGATCGACGGCAAAGACATCGTCTTCAAGAATACCGACGGCCAGCCTTTGCCGACGCCCATCACGTGGCCCGGTCAGGTCGGTGTCGCCCAGATCATTCTTGACCCGCCGTTGGCCGGGGCGGATAGCGGCGTGCGCAAGGACGGGCCGTGGGGCTGGTTCCGCCTTCTGGACACGGCGGCGGTCCGTTCGACCAGCGCGCCGGACCGGCTTCAGATCCTGTTCAACGTCGGGGGTCGTCTTGCGACGTTCCAGATGCAGACCAGCCCGGTGAACAGCGCGTTCAAGCTGCCGGCGCTGAAAACGTTCTCTTGCCCGCCGTCGTTCTGATGACGACATTTGGCGCCTTCGGCAAGATGCCCGCACTTGGCGATTTCTTCCGCCTTGGGCTGGGAACAGAGGTGATCACACCGTGGGACGCGTGGTTGCAGCAGATGATGCTGGCAGCGCGCGCGACCTTGGGCGATCAGTTTGAAACGCTGTACATGTCGGCCCCGATCTGGCGTTTTGCGCTGGCGCCGTCGGTGGCGGGGGGGCAGGGCCTGCTTGGGGTGCTGATGCCCTCGGTTGACCGGGTCGGGCGGCAGTTTCCGCTGACCCTGGCCGTGCAGACCGGGACACAGGAACAGGCCCCGTTGCGCAACCTGATCTGGCAGACCGCCGTGCTGGAGGCGCTGGAGGGGCTGGCGCTGGATTGTCTGGACGACGCCATGACGCGTGACACGTTGCAAGCGCGGCTGGCCGGTCTGGCGCTGCGGCCAACTGGCGGGCCCAGCAGCATCGGCACCTTCGGGTCAGCGCTGATGCTGTCCAACACCGCACCAGACACGCTGTGCGCTGACCTTGCCCTTGATCTGGCCGGCGGAGAGATGCACCGCGCCTGTGCCTGGATGGCGGATGTTGACGGTGCGGCGCGGCTGATCCTGACCTCGGGTCTGCCGCAGGCGGATGTGGCGCATTTTCTGTTCGACCTGAACACCCCCGCCACAAGCCAGACCACAAGCCAGACCCCTGCCACAATCCCGCCTCCCGCCCAAGCTGCCGCCACAACTGCCGCCCAAGCCCAAATCCCAGACGGAGCCGGATGATGACGCCAGGTTCGATCCGTTTCAATGCACGCACCCACGTGGGACGTGTGCGCAAACACAACGAGGATTCCATCCTCGTGCTGCCGGACCAGAACATCTGGATCGTCTCGGACGGCATGGGTGGGCATGAGGGCGGCGATTATGCCAGCCGGGTGGTGGTGGATGCGGTGGCAACTTTGCCCACAATGCCTGCGACCGAAAAGCTGGGGGCGATCCGCTGGGCGCTGCAACAGGCCCATGCCACGATCATGGCAGAGTCCGAGCGGCGTCATGCCGTGATGGGGGCGACGGTGGTGGCGCTGGTGCTGGCGGACGGCCATTTTGGCGCGCTGTGGGCCGGTGACAGCCGCCTGTACCGGCTGCGAGACGGCAAGATTGACCTGCTGACCACCGACCATTCGCTGGTCGCGGCCTTTGTGGCCTCGGGGCAGATGACCTGGGACGAGGCGGGCAAGCATCCGCAATCCAACGCCATCACCCGCGCCGTGGGTGTGGGCGACGTGCTGGAACTTGACAAGGTGCGCGGCAATACCATTGCTGGCGACCGGTTCCTTTTGTGCTCGGATGGGTTGAACAAATACCTGTCCATCG
Source organism: Rhodobacterales bacterium (assembly GCA_043721775.1). Taxonomy (GTDB): domain Bacteria; phylum Pseudomonadota; class Alphaproteobacteria; order Rhodobacterales; family Rhodobacteraceae; genus Stagnihabitans. The sequence goes on along the minus strand of JAYSQA010000333.1, from coordinate 2,088 downwards.
CCGAACTGGGTGCCGCCATGCGCAATGTTCCCCTGGAGGTGGTGACGGATAACCTTGTGCAGATGGCGCTGGATCGCGGCGGGGCCGACAATGTATCGGTGATTGTGGTCGACGTGGTGTGAGTCTGACTCGGCGTGATGCGGGTCAGACCGGATCTGCCCGCCAAGTCCGTACGCCGACAACAGGCCGGGGCTTGCCCAGCCCGCAGTGGACAGGGGCGCTGCTATCCGTCCACATGCTTGCAGGCTACGATGGTGACTTGCCAGTGCCCCCTCTTGCGGGAATAACTGAAACGTCCGGTCAAAGCGGGCCCGCCTTTGCCATGACCCGCCCCCTAACCCTCAGGTGAACCTTGCGCCTTCTGCCCGCTATTCTTCTGTCGGTTTCGATCCTGATCGCTGCGATGATCGTTGTGTCGATTCCGCTGTTCTTTCCCGCTGGTGCAGGCAGAACAGGCGCTGGCGCCGTCGACAATCAGGCCCGAATCGACATTGATCAGCTGCACGGCGATCTGGACAATCTGGCGGAAGCGGTCAGCCAACTGAGTGATCAGGTTGATGCGCTGGAAGGCCGGGTGAACAAGATCGAAGTCGGCAGCGCTCCGGTCGATGATGCGGGCAACCCGTTGATGATCTTCACCCCGGACGGCAACAATCCGGTGTCAGGCAACTATGCCCAAGTGGTTCTGGTGGCCGACCGGCGCAGCCTGAACAAGGGCCTGACCGTGCCGACACCCGCCTTCATGATCGGCAAGTTCGGCCCGCCGCGCGATGATCTGTCGGCCGATTGCCAGCCGATGACCAACTCCCGCCTGGCTGCCTTGCTGAAAGAACAGACCGTTGGCCCGGTCAAGGTCAAGATACTGAAACCCGCCATCGAGTCGTTGCAGACTGTGTTTGACAACATCCAGCGCGCCGATCCCGATCTTTACGCACGGATCAACACCTCTGGCTCCTTGTGCGTGCGCTTCATCCGGGGGTCTACCACCAGCGTCTCCAACCACTCGTTCGGCACGGCGGTCGATCTGAACATTGATGGCAAGCTTGACGATCTGGGCGACGGCCGCACCCAGTTGGGCCTGACCATCCTGTCCGATTTTTTCAACGCCGAGGGCTGGGTCTGGGGCGCCGCCTATGGTCGCGAAGACTCGATGCACTTCGAGGTCAGCGAAGAAAAGCTCAACGAGTGGATCGCTGCGGGCAAGATATGATATGGCAAGTTCTGGCGGGGCAACGTCTTGCGAGGCAAGGTCTGGCGGGTCAGGGCGGCAATTTTACAGGCAAACACAAAGGGTCCCGGATGGACGAGGTCAAATTTCGCAGGATGGACGGCAATACCGATCTGCCGTTGCCCGCCTATGCCAGCGCGGGCGCGGCAGGCATGGACCTGCGCGCCTTTCTGCCCGATGGGCCCGCGATGTTCATCCAAGGCCAGCTTCACCTGATTTCGACCGGGTTCAGCGTGGAACTGCCACCGGGAACGGAAATGCAGATCCGGCCACGCTCTGGCCTTGCCTTGAAACATGGGCTGATCGTTCCCAACAGTCCCGGCACGGTGGATGAAGACTACCGGGGCACCATCATGGTCGGTCTGTACCTGCTTGGGGCCGCACCGTTCACGGTTCGCCATGGCGACCGCATTGCCCAGGCCGTGATCGCCAATGTCCGCCGGGTCCACCCGGTCGAGGTGCAATCCCTGCCGGACACCGAACGCGACAGCGGCGGTTTCGGCTCCACCGGGATATCCTGACACGGACCCAATGCAGGGCCTGCACGCGCAGCCCTGTTGGAGCGCACCTGGCGACGCGTTAAGGCCCCGCTTTGTCGGCCCCGAACGCAGCCAGATACGGACCCGCGCCCCCGGAACGGATCAGCCCAGGTGGTTTGCTGCCCTGCCACAGACGAAAAAGCGCGAAAGTTGTCCGCAGCCAACCCGGGCCAGGGTTGGGCGCTTCGGCACGGCTTAAAAGGCGTCATGCAACGCTGATGTTGGCTCTGCTGCACAAATCCTGTTAGGGATTCATCTTGTGAATCCAGCGTGATAGCTGGGGTGGATGAGCGGACCGAACACGCCGGCCTGCAAGACCCT
>JAYSQA010000332.1:0-30295 GCA_043721775.1 Rhodobacterales bacterium | reverse complement strand
GGTGAGTTCAGTCCAGTCCATTGTAATCTGCGGTCAGTGTTGCAACCGAACAGAATCACAATCCGCTGAATCCACTCAACTAGTTTCGGATCAGACACTCAGGGATTAGGCTGGCTTTAAGGTTTGCCGCCTACCCTGGCGGCATGACAGTGCTGCACCCTTCCGTTTCAAATCGATTCCCCGTTCTGCCTGTTCTGGCGGCCCTGTTGGGGTTTGTCGGCAGTCTTGGCACGGCTGTTCTGGCTGCGCCGGATGCGACCCGGGTGGCTGTGGTGGTGGTGCCGGGGTCGCCTGCGGCCTGGGCGGCGATTGACCGCTCTGGCCTGCCGGTGGTTCAGGTGCGGCTGGGCGAGCTTTTGGTGGTGGTTGACGGGGCTGCGGCACCCAAAGGCATGGCGGTGCTGCGCGCGGCGCAGGTTCTGCTTCTGGATGCGGCTATGGTGCCGGGCTGCGACACCGAACGGGACAAACGACCTGAAGGAAACGACAATGAACCTGACGCTTGACGCCCTGCGTGCGAAGGTTGCCCGCGCGATTGGATATGTGCTTTGGCTTCACGTGCCTTTGGTGGTGGCCATCGCGCAGTTGCGTGGCGCCCCTGTGCTGTTCGTGGCCATCGCGGTCGCCGGGCTGGCCGGATTGGTTGAACTGGCTACTGTGCGCAGGCCCGGGGCGACGTCGGGCCATGTGGTGCTGGCCTTCGCCTATGCCGCGATCATCGGCATCATGGTGGGTCAGATGCAGGGCCATCAATGGCAAACCGACATGCATATGTATTTCTTCGCGGCGCTGGCCATCATTTCGGCCCTGTGCAGCTGGTCCGCGATTCTGGCCTTCCTTGGCTTTGTGGCGGTGCATCATCTTGCGCTGAACTTCCTTCAAACCGCGCTGGTGTTCGGCGGCCCGGCTGATATCGGCCGCGTGCTGGTTCATGCCGTGATCCTTATCGCAGAGGCTGCGGCTTTGGGCGGTTTGACCTTTGTTCTGGCGCAAATGTTTGCCCGAAGTGAGGCTGAAATTGCCTTTGTTCATGCGTCGCACAACAAGGCCGAAACGCTTCTGGCTGAACGTACGAAGGCGAAGGGTGAACAGGATCAGTTCCTGACGGCTCTTGTCGGGCGCATCACTGAAATTGCGGCGGGTGAGTTTGGCCGCCAGATTGCGCCGGGTGCCTTTCCGGCCGAATATGACGGCGTGCGCCATTCGTTGAACATGCTGTCGACGCGGCTGCATAACGCGCTGGAAACAGTGGCAGAGGCGGCTGCCGACATCCAGACCGCAGGCTCGGCCTTGTCTGCGGCAAGCCAGACCCTGTCGACGGGCAGCCGCGATCAGGTGGCCACGCTGGAGGGCGCTACTCAGTCTTTCCGTGCTTTGATGGGCAGTCTGACCCTGACCGCGCAACTTGCCCAGCAGGCAGACCGGCTGATGCTGGAAAACCGCAGCGAGGTGGAGCGTGGCACCGGGTTGCTGGCAGAAGTGGTCGCCGCGATGGGTATGATTGAACAATCAACCGGCCAGATCCGCCAGATTGTTGAAGTGATGGACAACATTGCCTTCCAGACCAACCTTCTGGCGTTGAACGCGGGGGGCGAGGCGGCGCGGGCGGGCGATTCGGGTCGTGGCTTTGCCGTCGTGGCGATGGAGGTGCGGGCTCTGGCGCAGCGTGCCGCCGAATCGGCGCGCGAGATCCGCAGTTTGATTGATCAGGGTCAGGGCAATGTGGCGCTGGGGACGCAGAAGGTCAGTTTGACCACCGCAGCGTTGCAAGGCTTGCAAAGCAGTGCAAGCAAGGCTGCGGGATTCGTGTCTGACATCGCCGTCAAGGTGCAGGCGCAAACCAAGGACCTTGAGGGCGTTCATGCCGCCGTCAGCGGGCTGGATTATCAGGCCCACCGCAACGCCGCCCTCGCGGCCCGGATTGCGGATGCGGGCGGTGATCTGGGCCAATATTCTGACGACCTTGCACAAGGTATGGAAGAAATTGGTGGTGGCGGGGATACTGTCGGCCAAACCGCTGCCATGGCAAAACGCCGGGCGGCCTGATCTTGGGCCCGCAGCAGCCAATAGAAGCTTTGGGGAAGTGACCGGTACTTGCCAGGCTCAGGGCGAGCTGACCGTTAGCCCGCGGTGAAAGGAAGCTTGGGGGAATGACCGGTACTGCCAGGCTCAGGGCGGCCTGATCCCTTGCCCGCAGCCTGAGCGTGCTTGGGGGAAGGGACGGGCACTGCCGGGCACGGGATGGCCTGACCCCTTGCCTGCTACCGGAGGGTGCTTAGGAAAAGGAAAGGACATTGTCAGGCACAGGACGGCACGGTCCCTTGCCCGCTGCCGGAAAGTGCCGGGGGAGAGAACTGCTCTGCGAGGCATGGGGCGGCTTTGGCCCGTAGCGGCAAGATACTGGGGAAATGGAAGGCCATCGTCCGACTTTGGGCGACAGATCCTTGGGGCCTGATCCCGGGGCCCGATACCGGGGCGTGACCTTTGGGTTCGGTGACCCGGCGAAGACGCGCCTGTGCCCGCGTGAAAACCTTGGCTTAGCGTCGCCACAGGCTTTGCCGCTCGTGATGCTGGATTGTGGCTGACAGCGTTTCGAATTGGGTGAGGATATACCCGCGCAACCGGCGGGCGGCGGGGCCAAGGGGTGCGGTTCGGGACGACAGAATGCCCAGCTTGCGATCGGGATGCGCGATGCGGACCTGCAAGGCTGCAACACGGTATTGCCGCCGCAGGGTGAACAGCACCGAATAGGGCAGAACGGTCAGGCTGTCTGATCCCGACAGCATGCCCATCACCGCCGACAGACTGCCGCCAGAAAAGCTGATGCGGATCTTGTCGGCGCTGATCGTTGACAGGACACGCTGCAAGTCGGCGTACAGCGGGCTGTTGGCCGGGGGCGCTATCCAGGGGAAGCGTTGCAGGTCGGCGGCGGTGACGGCAGGGCCGTGCAACAGCGGGTGCCCCTCACGCGCTGCAATCACGTTGCGGCCGGACAGCAGGGGGTCGAAGGTCACACCCTCGGCCACGTCCTCGGGGCGCAGCGGGCAAATGGCAAGGTCCAGTGCACCCGACAGGATGCGGGCAGACAGGTCCGGAGCGTAACCATAGCTTTGCTCGATCCGGACATCGGGGTTTTGCGCCTGAAAGCCCGCGATCATGCTGATGATGACGCCGTCCATGAAAACCGGCGTTCCGGCCACGCGCACCGCCCCGGCCTTGCCCGCCTTGAAACTTTGCACGGCTTGGGCTGCGGCCTGGCCCGCCAGCAGGATGCGGCGGCCCTCTTCAGCCAGACGCGCGCCAAGTTCGGTGGGTTGCAGGGGGCGGCGGTTGGGCAGGAACAGCGGGCTGCCCAAGCGCGCCTCCAGTGCGGCGACGGTGCGCGAGAGCGATGGCTGCGATTTGCCCAGGACGGCGGCGCCTTCGGTCAAGCCGCCAGCCTCGACGATGGCGGCAAGGATTTCAAGCTGTCTTGGGTCTATCTTCATGCCATCAAGGTATATAACCCGACTGCTTTCCGATCAAGTTCCGGCTTTCGTCGCGATAACCTGCCAAAGGGAGGACGTCATGACAGAAAATCCGGCATTCGCTTTGCGATTTGCCCCGATGCGCTTGCACTTTGGGACACCCGCGGCCCCTGCGGTGGCGGCCGAGCTTGCGGCCTTGGGCTTGAGCCGCGCCGTGGTTTTGGGCACACCGGGCCATGCCGAGGCGGCACAGGCCTTTGCGGCAGCGATTGGCGCGCGGGTGGCGGGCACCGTCACGCTCGCCCGGATGCAGACCCCGGTCGAGGTGACCGAGGCCGCTCTAAGCCGGGTTCTGGCGCTGGGGGCGGATGCTTTGGTCTCGTTCGGGGGCGGATCAGTCACGGGCCTGGGCAAGGCTTTGGCGCTGCGCACAGGTTTGCCGCAGATTGCCGTGCCTACGACCTACGCGGGGTCCGAGGTGACGGCGATCCTTGGCCAGACGGTAGCGGGCCTGAAAACCACGATCACCGATCCGCGCGTGCAACCGCAGGTGATTGTCTATGACCCTTGGCTGACCACCGGGCTTCCTGCCAGCATCACGGTGACCTCTGGCCTGAACGCGCTGGCCCATGCGATTGAGGCGCTTTATGCGCGGGACAGCAACCCGCTGACCACCAGCCTTGCGGTGCAAGGCTTGGAAGCGATGATAAAATCCTTGCCATTGGTGGTGGCGGAACCGGGCAATCTGCCCGCGCGCGCGCAAAGCCAATATGGCGCGTTTCTGTGCGGGCTGGTTCTGGGACAAGTGGGGATGCGCCTGCATCACAAGCTGTGCCACACGCTGGGCGGCAGTTTTGATCTGCCCCATGCCGAAACCCATGCCGTGATCCTGCCACATGCGGTGGCCTTCAACGCGGCGGTCGTCCCCGACCTGCTGGCACCTGTGGCTGCGGCGTTGGGCTGCGCCGATGCGGGGCGGGGGCTATATGACTTTGCCAAGGCGCTTGGGGCGCCGACCAGCCTCAAGTCATTGGGAATGAGGGAAGAAGATCTGACACGGGCGGCAGAGATCGCCGTGCAGAACGCTTACTGGAACCCGAGGCGGGTGGAGAAGTCAGCGCTTCTGGCGCTGCTTCAGGCTGCCTGGTCCGGGGATGCACCTTAGGGAGGACTGAATGGCTGATATCTCGACGGACGTTCTTATCATCGGCTCTGGCCCGGCGGGGTCGGCTACGGCGGCGCTGCTGTCCAGCTACGGCGTCGAAAACATGGTGGTCAGCCGCTATCGCTGGCTGGCCAACACGCCGCGCGCTCATATCACCAACCAACGCTGCATGGAGGTGCTGCGCGATCTGGGGCATGACGTGGAACTTCAGGCCATGATGAACGGCACCCATCAGACGTTGATGGGTGAGAACATCTTCTGCGTCTCGCTTGCGGGCGAAGAGATTGGCCGGATGAATTCATGGGGGACGCATCCCATGTCGAAGGCAGAATACCTTTTGTCGTCGCCCTGCGAGATGATCGACCTGCCGCAGACCTTCATGGAGCCGATCCTGTATACCGAAGCCTGCAAGCGCGGCACCCAAGGCCGGATGAGCGTGGAATATCTGCATCATTTGCAGGACGACAGCGGGGTGACGACAACCTGTTTGGATAAGCTGACGGGCAAGGAGTTTACCATCCGGTCCAGATATCTGGTCGGTGCGGATGGCGGAAATTCGGTGGTAGCAGACCTGGCGGGGCTGCCGTTCGAGGGCAAGATGGGGGTTGGCGGCTCGATGAACATCCTGTTCCGGGCCGATTTGTCTAAGTATGTCACCCACAGGCCAAGCGTGCTGTACTGGGTGATGCAGCCCGGTGCCAATGTCGGCGGCATCGGCATGGGGCTGGTGCGGATGGTAAGGCCTTGGAATGAATGGCTGATTGTCTGGGGTTATGACATCAACCAGCCGGCCCCGTTGGTGGATGCCGCACTGGCCACACAGGTGGCCCGGCAGTTGGTTGGCGATCCGGATTTGGAGATCGAACTGATCTCGGCCAACACCTGGACGGTGAACAACATGTTTGCCACCGACATGCAGAAGGGCCGGGTTTTCATCATGGGCGATGCCGCACACCGGCATCCGCCGTCGAACGGCCTGGGGTCGAACACCTCCATTCAAGACGCGTTCAATCTGGCGTGGAAGCTGGCGATGGTGGTGAAGGGGCTGGCCGGGCCCGCGCTGCTGGACAGCTATACGACCGAGCGGGCACCCATCGCCCGGCAGATCGTGACGCGGGCCAACCAGTCGATTGGCGAGTTCGGGCCGATCTTCGGGGCCCTGGGCATGACCGGCGGCATGGATTACGACAAGATCCGTGCGAATATGGATGCGCGGGCCGATGCGACGGCGGCGGCAGAGGCGCAAAGGGCGGCGGTCCGCGATGCGATTGCCTTCAAGAAGTATGAATTCGATGCCCATGGGGTCGAGATGAACCAGCGCTATCGGTCAGGTGCCGTGGTGACGGATGGTCAGATGGAACCGGCGTTCGAACTGGACGCCGAACTGCACTATCAGCCCACCACATGGCCGGGGGCACGGCTGCCGCATGTCTGGCTGTTTGATGCGGCGGGCAAGAAGCATTCCTCGCTGGACCTGTGCGGCCACGGGCGCTTTGCGATCTTCACCGGCATTGGCGGCGAGGCTTGGGGTGAGGCGGCGAGGACGGTCGGTGCGGAACTGGGGATCACGGTTGACGTGCGGCTGATCGGACCCAGGCGGGCGTGGCTGGACCATACCGGCGATTGGGCGCGCGCGCGCGAGGTTTCGGATGCGGGCGTCGTGCTGGTGCGGCCGGATCACCATGTGGCATGGCGGGCCGATGGCCTGACGGAAAACCCTGCGGCAGACCTGCGCCGTGTTCTCAATTCCATCTTGGGGCGCTAAGATGAAGCCGGGATATTTCACCGAAAGCGACAGCGCCGAAGTGGTGATTGCGCGCAACGCCGGGGCCAAATCTGAACGGCTGAAGGACGTGATGGCGGTGATCACCCGCCATCTGCACGCCGCAGTGAAAGAGATTGAACCTACGACAGATGAATGGATGACGGCGATCCAGTTCCTGACCGCAACCGGGCAAATCTGCAATGACTGGCGGCAGGAGTATATTCTGTTTTCAGATATCCTCGGCGTGTCGATGCTGGTCGATGCGATCAACAACCGCAAACCCTCGGGCGCTTCGGAAAGCACTGTCCTGGGGCCGTTCCATGTGGCGGATGCGCCGGAATTGCCGATGGGAGCGGATATCTGTCTGGATGCCAAGGGTGAGCCGATGCTGGTGCGCGGGCGGATATTGGATACAGCGGGCAATCCGATTGACCACGCCAAGATCGACGTCTGGCAGGCCAATGACGAGGGGTTTTATGACGTTCAGCAAAAAGGCATCCAGCCGGATTTCAACCTGCGCGGCGTGTTTCGCACCGGAGCCGATGGGCGCTATTGGTTCAAAGGGGTGAAGCCGAAGTTCTATCCGATCCCGGATGATGGTCCGGTGGGAAAGCTGCTGGGGGCCTTGGGCCGCCATCTCTACCGCCCGGCGCATCTACATTATATCCTTGAGGCGCAAGGGTTTGAAAGCCTTGTGACCCATATCTTCGACCCGGATGATCCCTACATCAACTCGGATGCCGTCTTTGGCGTCAAGAAAAGCCTGATGGCGAAGTTTGGCTGGACCACGGACCCGGAGCGGATCAAAGCCTACGGCATGACAGCGCCGTTCTTCCTTGTCGAACACGACTTCGTTCTGGCACCCGCAAAGTGACGTCAGCCCGCCAGCACCTGCACAAGGTCTGCCCTCAGCCGCAGAAGTGCAGCGATGACAGACGTGCGCTGGTCGGCAAAGCGCGAAGTCGGGATCGGGACGGATATGGCGAAGATCTCTGCGGCAAGGTCTCGAAAGGCGAAGCCTACGGCAGAGATGCCCTCGGTATGGTCATCATTGTCCTCGGCGTAACCCAGCTTGCGGGCAAGGGCGAGACGGGCTTGCAAGAGGGGCAGGTTGCCTTTGGTGTCACCCCATTCAGCGCGGGCGAGGGTCAGGACGTCCTGTTCAGGCAGGATCGACAGGGAGGCGCGGCCGTTGGCGGTGGAGGTCAGGGGGAAATGCTCGCCCACCGAAGACACGGCGCGCAGGCGGTGGCTGCCTTGCACCTGATCCAGAAAGACCATCTGGCCTTGGCGCAGGGCGGAAAGGTCAACCGTCTCGCCGGTCTCCACCATCAGGGCGGTCAGGTGGCGGCGGCAAAGCTCGACCGTGTTGTAGCGGGCGGCCTCGGCCAGCGATTGCAGTTCGGGGCCAAGGCGCACGCCAGCGGTGCGGGTGGCCATCAGCAGGCGCTCGTCAATCAGGGCGGCGACGATGCGCTGCACGGTGGAGCGGGGCAGGCCGACCTTCTCGGCGATCTGGCCCAAGGAAAGCCCGGTCTGGCCGTCTTTCAGCGCCCGCAGGATAGCTGCGGCGCGGGCGATCACCTGAATGCCGTCTTTGCTTTTGCTGTCGTCGTTCATAGGCGCCCTATGCCAGACCCTGGGGGTCGAATCCAGCCCGCAATGCGGTACAGGTGTACGCTATCTCAAGAATTTATTGACCGCAATGCGGTGCATATGTACCGTAATGCAAGACGGCATGGTGCGGGCGGCATGATGCCAATGGGTTTGATTGCAGGGGGAGGCACCTGAATGGTCACTGTTCGAGGCATTGAATTTCAGGGCAACCTGGACAACGCGATGGGGTTGGAGTTCTACAATCTGTCGCACCGCTTCGGGTTTCAGCACCCGAACTGGCCGTATTTTCAGGACGTGCAGATCGAGCGCATCCATTACATGGCCAAATCCGGCGTGCTGAGCCAGCGCATCACGACCACGATGCACGCAACGACGCATATCGACGCGCCGGCGCATGTGGTGCAGGGCACGCCCTTCATCAACGAAGTGCCGCTGCCGCATTTCTTTGGTACCGGGCTGGTGGTGTCGTTGCCGAAGAAGAAGTGGGAACCTATCACGGGTGACGATCTGGAAGCCGCCTGTGGCCATGCGATCCGGCCCGGCGACGTGCTGATCCTCAACACCGGCTGGCACAAGCAGTATGAAGACGGCGATTATTTCGCCTATTGCCCGGGGTTTGTGCCGAGTGCCGGCGAGTGGATGGTCAGGAAGGGCGTCAAGGTCGTGGGCCATGATACCCAAGCCAACGACCACCCGCTGGCAACAGTGATCGGGCCGCAAAGGAATGGGCCGCTGCTGCCGCATCTGGTGGCCGAGTACACGGAATGGTCAGGCGGGCGGGATTGGAAAGCTGACTTCCCCGATTGGGAGCCGGTGCACCAGATTTTGTTCAAGGCCGGGATTTTGGGCATCGAGAACGTCGGCGGTGATCTGGACGCCGTGACCGGCAAACGCTGCACCTTTGCCTTCTTCCCGTGGAACTGGGACCGCGGCGATGGCTGCATCATCCGTCTGGTGGCGATGATCGACAAGTCGCAGGGCTACCGGATTGAGGCAGGCGAGGCGTTCTGAGTGTGTCTGGCGGCGGCGCGGGGGACCAACGGCGAAGCGGGGGGCCAGCCCCCCGCACCCCCCGGAGTATTTGTGCCAAGATGAAGGGGTTTGGGAGGACCTTGGGATGCTTGTGAGGCGGTTTGAGGATGCGGTGACCTATGAGGCACCGAACCATCGCGGTGTCGTGGGCTTGCGGTTGCAGGGGTTTGAGGACGGCGGGCCGGTCAACCAGTGGGTTGGGTTCAGCCAGTTTCTGCCGGGCGGCGGCGCCGGGCCGGATTCCACGCCGTTCGAGAAGGTTTATGTCGTCTTGGAAGGTACGATGACGGTGATCATTGGCGGGGTCGAGACGGTGCTGGGGGCGATGGATTCGGCGACGATTGCGCCGGGTGAGGTGAGGGAGATCGTCAATCGGTCGAACCATGTCTGCAAGATGCTGGTCGTGGTTCCCTATCCTGCGAAGGTGGCGTCCTGAGCCTGCCTAACCCTTTGGATATGTTTAATGTGCGGGGCAAGGTGGCGCTGATCACCGGGGCGTCGGGCGCTTTTGGGGCGGTCGCGGCGCGGGTGCTGGCGGGTGCTGGCTGCCGGTTGGTGCTGGCTGCTGGCAAGGCGAGTGAGTTGGCGGCGATTGCTGGCGCGTGCCGGGCGGGCGGGGCTGAGGTGGTGGAGGTGAACGCAAGGCCGGACTCGGAGGCGGCTTGTGCTTCGCTGGTGGCGGCGGCGGTTCAGGCGTTTGGGGGTCTGGATATTCTGGTTGTGGCCTCGGGCATGAACAAGGTGGCCAAGATTGATGACATGGCGCCAGAGACGTTTCTGGCGGTGATGGATGCCAATGTCACACAAAGCTGGCTTTTGGCGCGGGCAGCCACGGTGCAGATGAAGGCGCAAGGGACGGGGGGCAAGATTGTGCTGGTGTCATCGGCGCGGGGCCTGTTGGGGCATCCGGCGGGGTATACGGCCTATTGCGCCAGCAAGGCTGCGGTCGATGGCATGACCAGGGCGCTGGGCTGCGAACTTGGGCCTTTGGGCATTACCGTCAATGCCATTGCGCCGACGGTGTTCCGCTCGCCCTTGACGGAGTGGATGTTTGCCGATGATGAGCGGGCCAGAACGGTGCGGGCCGGGTTTCTGGCACGGGTGCCGAAGGGACGCTTGGGCGAGCCGGAGGACTTGGCGGGGCCACTGCTGTTCCTCGCCTCAAAGGCCAGTGATTTTTACACCGGGCATATTCTGTATGCTGACGGCGGCTATACGGCGGGTTGAGGCCGATGAAAAACCTGCAAACAGCGGTGATCGGGGCGGGGCTGATGGGGCACGGCATTGCCCTGACCTTGGCGCGGGCCGGGCAGTATGTGGTCGTTACGGACCCGATGGCGGAAGCGCGGGCAGCCCTGCCTGGCCGGGTGACGGACAGTCTGCGGATGATGGGGGTTTCAGACGTCGAGACAGCCAGGGTTCTGAAGCGGATCGAGGTGTTTGACAGCGTGGCAGGTGCTGTGCGCGGGGCGGCCTTTGTGTTTGAGGCCGCACCCGAGAAGATGGCGCTGAAGCAGGCGATCTTTGCCGAGATCGAGGCGGCGGCTCCGGCGACAGCGATCCTGTGTTCGAACACGTCGGTGATGCCGATTACCGAGATCATGTCGGGGCTTGCCAACAAGATCCGCGCCCTTGGCACCCATTGGTGGAACCCGGCCCATCTTATCCCCTTGGTGGAGGTGATCCGAACCGCTGACACCAGCGAGCCTGCGATGGCTGCCACGATGGACCTGCTGGCCGGGGCGGGGAAAACTCCGGTGCGGGTGGAAAAGGATGTGCCGGGCTTTATTGGCAACCGCTTGCAGCATGCCTTGTGGCGCGAGGCTGTCAGTCTGGTGGAGCGCGGCATCTGCGATGCGGCGGCGGTGGATGCGGTGATCAAGGCCAGCTTCGGCCGCAGGCTTGCGGTTCTGGGGCCGTTGGAGAATGCGGACCTGGTGGGCACCGACCTGACGCTGGACATCCACACTACTGTGCTGGCCGATCTGGAGAACCGGCCGGGGCCGTCTGCGCTTTTGCAGCAGATGGTGGCTGAGGGGCGGTTGGGGATGAAATCCGGGCAGGGGTTCCATGCGTGGACGCCTGAGGCAGCGCAGGTGCTGCGCGCGAAGGTGGTAAGCCATCTGCTGGCGCTTGAAAAACTGTTGGAGGGGTAGATGCGCTTTGATCAGGTGAATGACCTTCTGAATCCTGGCTATCTGGGCATGGAATCCGGCGTTGTCGACCATGACGATGGTTTCAAGACTGTCTGCGCGTTGACGCGGATGCCGCGGGCCAAGGCCAAGATGGTGGAATGGTGGTTTGGCTATCTTGGCGGGACGGAACAGTACAAGCTGTGGCATCCGACCGACCATCTGTTTTCGGACTGGGAAGGGCGGACGGGCACTACCCATATCGGATCGAGCCACCGGGTGCATGAATACCTTGGTTGCAGCGATGGCCCGGTTTACAAACTGCGCATCAACTTCCGTGATCCAGGGGAGTTCTTTGACCCCGCCGCATATGCTCAATTCGACGGCGTGGCGATCTGCGCGCGGGTTGGTTTGCTGGATGCCCCGGTGAACCTTGGCCTGATGACGCATTTCGTGCGCAACACCGCGCAGGGCTGCGAAATGCGTAGCCGCTTCTTCCTTGGCCACATCGAAGGCCGCGATCTGAAGCATCCGATGTCGCCCGACGTTGCCCAAGCTCTGCGGCACGAAAACGTCACGGCAGCGCTTGCCCGCCGCTTGCACCAGCACGCCACCGAGGAAATGTCTTACCTTAGCGAAATCCTGCCTGTGCTGTATCGTCAGGTGACGCAGGACCAAACACTCTGAACCCGCCAGACCCGGCTTGAAGACCGGACGGCGTTATATTCACTCTGGGAGGAAACAATGGCTCAATTCACCTACACACGCCGCCGGTTCATCACCGCGACCAGCGGGCTTATCGCGGCCCCCGCTGCTGCGCGCAAACCGTGCCATGGCGCAGGACGGCATCTTCAAGATCGGCCTTGTGGCGCCCCTGACCGGCCCCTTGGCGGGCTTTGGCGAGGCGCAGGACTGGATCATTGCCGGTCTGAAGAACGCAATTGCGGGCTTGCAGAACAACGGCAAGCCCGTGCAGATCCAGATCATCGCCAAGGACAGCCAGTCGAACCCGAACACGGCGTCGCAAGTGGCGCAGGATCTGATCCTAAACGATGGCATCAACCTGATGCTGACCAAGGACACGCCTGACACCACCAACCCGGTGGCCGACCAGTGCGAACTTAATGAAATCCCCTGCATTTCGACCAACTGCCCGTGGCAACCGTATTTCTTTGGCCGGGGCGGCGACCCCAAGGTGGGCTTCAACTACACCTACCACTTCTTCTGGGGGCTTGAGGATATCATCGCGAACTTCACCGCGATCTGGGATGCAAGCGGCGTGGCCAAGAAGGTCGGTGGTCTGTTCCCGAACGATGCCGATGGTAACGCCTGGGGTGATGCCAAGCTGGGTCTGCCGGGGCCGTTGGCCGCTGCGGGATACGCGCTGACCGATCCGGGCCGCTATCAGCCGCTGAACAACGACTTCACCAGCCAGATTTCCGCCTTCAAGGCGGCGGGGTGTGAGATTGTCACCGGCGTGATGATCCCGCCGGACTTCGCGACCTTCTGGGCGCAGGCGGCGCAGCAGGGCTTCAAGCCCAAGGTTGCCACCATCGGCAAGGCGCTGCTGTTCCCGGCCTCGGTTGATGCCTTGGGCGACCGGGCGGACGGGCTGACGACGGAAGTGTGGTGGACGCCGGACTATCCCTATTCGTCAAGCCTGACCGGCATGTCGGCCACGGATCTTGGGGCCAGCTATGTTGCGGCCTCGGGCAAACCGTGGACAGCGACTTTGGGCTTTGCCCATGCGATCTTCGAGGTCGGTCTGGATGTGGTGAAACGCGCCGCAGACCTGACGGACAAGGCCGCGATCATGGCCGCGATTGCCTCGACCGATCTGCAAACCATCGTCGGCCCGGTCAACTGGAAGAACGGTCCGGTCAAGAACGTGACCAAAACGCCGCTCGCCGGGGGGCAGTGGCAGCGGGTGGATGGCAAGCTGGAACTGAAGATCGTCAACAACAAGCAGAACCCGCAATTGCCGATCACCGGTGATCTGAAGCCTCTGGCCTGATCGAAACGCCGGGGCGCACAGCCCCCGGCTCATCCATCGGTGGTGCATGACACTGTTATCTCTGGAAAACCTGTCGAAAAACTACGGGGCGCTGAAGGTCACTGACGACGTGTCGTTGCAGGTGACGCAAGGCGAGATCGTGGGCATTCTTGGCCCGAATGGCGCGGGCAAGACCACGCTGTTCAACCTTATCGCGGGCACCGTCCGGCCCAATGCCGGGCGCGTGGTGTTCAAGGGGCAGGAGGTCAGCGGTCTTGATGCCTCGGCCCGCTGCCGGATGGGGATTTCGCGCAGCTTCCAGATTCCGCACCCGTTCAACGGCATGACGGTGTTTGAAAATATCCTTGTCGGCGCCACCTTTGGCCGCCCGTCGCCGCAGGGCGCCGATACCCGCGCCGCCGAGGTTCTGCGCCTGACCGGCCTTGGCCGCCGCGCAAATGACCGCGCCGGTTCGCTGACTTTGCTGGAACGCAAGCGGCTTGAGATGGCCCGCGCCCTTGCCACCGACCCCTCGCTTTTGCTGCTTGATGAAATCGCCGGCGGCCTGACGGAACGCGAATGTCAGACCCTGCTGGATGCCATCCGCGAGGTGCATTCCACCGGCGTCACCATCGTCTGGATCGAGCATGTCGTCCATGCGCTGCTGTCGGTGGCGCAGCGGCTGGTCGTCGTCGACTTTGGCCGCAAGATTGCCGATGGCCTGCCCGCCGAGGTCCTGGCCTCCAAAGACGTGCAATCGGTCTACATGGGGGCGCAAGAGCATGTCTGACGGCCTGCACGTTCAGGATATCGAAAGCTTCTACGGCGATTTCAGAGCCTTGCATGGGGTTTCGCTGGCATTGGAGCCGGGGAAGATACTGGCCTTGATCGGGGCCAACGGAGCCGGGAAATCCACCCTGTTGAAATCCATCTGCGGTCTGGTCTCGCCCAAGGCCGGGCGCATCACGTGGAAGGGCCGCGATATCACCGGATTTCCCGGCAGTCAGGCCGTTGCAATGGGGATAGCCTTGGTGCCGGAAGGCCGCCGCCTGTTCAAATCGCTCTCGGTAGAGGAGAACCTGATCCTCGGCGGCCAAGTCGCCCGCAAAGGCCCGTGGAGCCTGCGCAGCCTTTACGACCCTTTCCCGATCCTGAACGAAAAGCGCCACCAGCCCGCCACTTCCCTCAGTGGCGGTCAGCAGCAGATGGTCGCCATCGGGCGGGCGCTGATGTCAAATCCTGATCTGGTGCTGTTCGACGAACTCTCCTTGGGTCTGGCGCCCATTGTCATCAAGGACATCTACGCCCAACTGCCGAAAATCACCGTGCAGGGCATGGCAGCCATTCTGGTCGAGCAGGATGTGACCCGCGCCCTTGGCTCAGCCAGCCAGTTCCTGTGCCTCGCAGAGGGGCGCGTTTCCTCGCGGGCCGTCCGGGCGACCATACCCGCGATGCCATATCCGCCGCCTATTTCGGGACGTAAGATGGATCTTCTGAACACAATTGTGCAAGGCGTCCTTGTCGGCGGCCTTTACGCCCTGTTCGCGGCGGGGCTCAGCCTGATTTTCGGCGTGATGCGGCTGGTCAACATCGCCCACGGTGACCTGATCGTGCTGTCAGCCTATATCGCGATGGAGGTCATCAAGCTGACCGGCCTGCCGCCTTTGGCCGCCTTGATCTTCGTGGTGCCGGTGATGGCCGCCTTCGGCTATGCCCTGCAACGCGGCATCCTGAACCGCACCTTAGGGGGCGACCTGCTGCCGCCCCTGCTGGTCAGCTTCGGCCTGTCGGTGATCCTGCAAAACAGCCTGCTGGCGGTCTTCACCGCCGACAGCCGCAAGCTGGATGCGGGAGCGTTGGAGACGGCCTCGGTCACTTTGGGCGGCATCTCCATCGGTCTTTTGCCCGCGCTGATGTTCGCCACCGCCGTCGCGGTGATCGCAGGGCTGCAATACCTGTTCTACAACACCGCCCTTGGCCGCGCCTTCCGCGCCACCTCGGACGATGCCGAGATTGCCGAGCTGATGGGCCTCGACCGCCGCCGCGTCTACGCCTGGGCGATAGCCCTGTGTCTTGGAGTGGTCGCCATCGCCGGGGTGTTCCTTGCGATCCGGTCGAACTTCGACCCCTTCATGGGCCCGGGGCGCCTGATCTTCGGCTTCGAAGCGGTGATCATCGGCGGCCTTGGCAACCTTTGGGGCACCTTGGCGGGCGGAGTGATCCTTGGCGTCGCCCAAGGCATCGGCGCGTCGATTGACCCGGGCTGGCAGATATTGGCGGGCCATGTGGCGTTCCTTCTGATCCTCGCGTTCAAACCGCGTGGCCTGTTCCCAAGGATGGACGGATGACCCAATTCAGCCTTTCCCCGTTTTCCATAAGCCGGGCAACCACCGCCTCTCGCATAGCGGGTGTCATGGCGCTGATCCTGCTGGCAATACTGGCCGCAGCGCCGTGGTGGGCGTCCTCCGCCTTCCTGCATCTGGCGGGGGAATTCGCCATCTGTCTGGCGCTGGCCACCTTGTGGAACCTGCTGGCGGGCTACACCGGCCTCGTGTCGGTTGGACAGCAGGCCTATGTCGGCCTGGGCGGCTATCTGACCTTCAGCCTGGCGCTGTTCCTTGGCGTCAACCCGCTGCTGGCGATCTTGATCGCAGGGCTTATGGCCGCGCTGATCGCCATCCCGGTGGCCTCCTTGGTGTTCCGGCTGCAAGGTGCTTACTTCGCCATCGGGTCTTGGGTGATTTCCGAAGTGTTCCGCCTGATCGCAGCCCAAGCGACGGCTTTGGGTGGCGGTTCCGGCATTTCTTTGCCCGCCACCGTCACCAGGCAACTGGGGGCGAAATGGCTGCGCGAGGCGTCAATCTTCTGGCTGGCGCTGGCCCTGGGTGCTGGCTGTCTGGCCTTTGTCTACCTGCTGCTGCGCTCACGCATCGGACTGGCGCTGACGGCGATCCGGGATAGTGAAGTCGCCTCCACCTCGCTCGGCATCCGCATCGAACGGGTCAAGCACGTGCTTTACATCCTTGTGGCAGGCCTGACGGCGATGATCGGTGCTTTGATATCCTTGCAGAAACTGCGCGTGTCGCCCGATGCCGCCTTCAGCGTCAACGACTGGACGGCCTTTGTCATCTTCATCGTCGTCATCGGCGGAATTGGCACCTTCGAAGGCCCCATCATCGGCACCATCGTCTACTTCGGGCTGCGCGAGTTCCTAGCCGACTACGGCACAATCTACCTGCTGCTCTTGGGCACCTTGGCCATCGTGATCATGCTGGCAGCCCCCGAGGGCCTCTGGGGCTATGCTGCCGAACGCTTCGGCTGGTCGCTGTTCCCGGTCGGCTACCGCATTCATTTCAAGGACTGAACCATGGCCAAGCGCCCAAAGACGATCATCACCTGCGCCATCACCGGGGCAATCCACACCCCCACCATGTCCGACGCACTGCCCTATACGCCCGACGACATCGCATCCCACGCCATCGCAGCGGCGGAATCGGGCGCGGCGATCCTGCACCTGCACGCCCGCCGCCCGACCGATGGTGGCGTCAGTATCAACCCTGACGATTTCGCAGCCGTCCTGCCACGGGTGAAACAGGCGACCGGCGCGGTGGTCAACATCTCCACCGGCGGCTCCCTGAAAAACTCCATCGAGGAACGCATCGCCCCCGCCCTGCGCTTCTCCCCTGAAATGTGTTCGCTCAACATGGGCAGCATGAACTTTTCCTTCCACCCCCTCGCCACACGCTACGACACCTGGAAATTCGATTGGGAGAAGGAGTATGTCGAGAATTCCGACACCTACATCTTCCGCAACACCTTCCGCGACATCGGCAACGTCGCCAAAACCCTCGCCCCCCACGACATCAAGTTTGAACATGAATGCTATGACGTCGGCCACCTTTATAACCTGCGCTTCTGCATGGATATCGGCCTGTTCAAAGCCCCCATCTTCATCCAGTTCATTTTCGGCATCCTCGGTGGCATCGGGCCAGAGGTCGACAACCTGATCTTCATGAAGCGCACCGCCGACCGGCTGTTCGGCGACGATTACCGCTGGTCCGTCCTCGGCGCGGGCGGCGCCCAGATGGGCCTTGCCACCGCGGCCGGCCAGATGGGCGGCCACGTCCGCGTCGGCCTTGAAGACTCCCTCCAGATCGCGCGCGGCAAACTTGCCACCTCCAACGCGCAACAAGTCGCCAAGATCCGCCGCATCGTCGAGGATCTGGGCTGCGACATCGCCTCCCCGGATGAGGCGCGTGATATCCTTGGTCTCAAGGGTGGTGACAAAACCAACTTCTAGCCCTTCATCTTGGCCCAAATACTCATTCGGTGATGGCCACCTGCGGCACGGCGGGCATTGCGCGCTGCGGCCTATCCATGTCATTCACGTGACAGTGAAGCTGCACAGCCGGAAAGTCCCATGGTCACCCTGAAACAGATAGCCAATGCCGTCGGCGTCTCTCAGGCCACCGTGTCGCGGGTGCTGAACTTTGATGCCACGCTGTCGGTTTCCCCGCAAACCCGCCAGTCGATCATTGAAACCGCCGAGGCGATGTCTTACGCCACCCCCCGCGCCCGCCAGAAGGCCAGGGCCGACCGTGAGGAAAGCCCTGCCAGGATCGTGCTGGTCCATTTCCTGCGCCCCGATCAGGAATTTGCCGACCCCTACTACGTCGCCATGCGGCTGGGCATCGAAAGCCGCTGTGCGGCGCTGCGGGTTGAAACGGTCAAGGTCTACCATTCGGAATCGCTGCCCGACCCCGAGATCATCGCGGCGGCCTCAGGTGTCATCGCTATCGGTATGCTGGAGGAAGACCATATCGCCTTTCTCAAGACCCATGCCAAACATCTGGTCTTCGCCGACTACGCCCCACCCGATGATGAGATTGACGCGGTTCAAAGCGATTTCGTCACGGCAACCCGCAAGCTGCTGGCCGCCCTGCATGCCTCGGGTTATCGGCGGATCGGTTTTGTCGGCTGGCAGATCCGCAATGACAAGGGCGTTTTCCGGGCCCGCGAAAAGCGCCACATGGCTTATGTCGACTGGATGGAGGCAGCGGGCATCTATGACCCCGACATCTGCCAGATCGACTGGAACACCGAGGAATCCGGTTACCGCCTGACGCAATCCGTCCTGTCGCGCCCCAACCGCCCCGAAGCGCTGATTTGCTGCAATGACAACATGGCCGTCGGTGCCTACCGCGCCATCCACGAACTGGGCCTGCGCATCCCGACCGATATCGCCGTGGCCTCGTTCAACGACATCTCTGTTGCGCAGTTCCTGAACCCGCCCTTGTCGACCGTTCACCTGCCAGCGGCGGAAATTGGCGAGACGGCGGTGGATATGCTGATGGAACGCATCGCCGGTCGCCAGATCGCCAAACACACCATTCTGGCCGCTCGCATGATCTGGCGCGGCAGCGCCAAGGGGCAGAATTAACCGCCAATTGCTGCCGCCGCTATGCCGCACCGCAGCGGATAAATTTTTACTAAAAAAATTGACAGGGGTTTTACCCTCGGCTAGCGTTCCCGCGACGGGGCAGATCAAAGGCCCCGCATTTTGGGAGGAATGACATGAAGCCTTTCGGTTTTAGCCTTCGCACCAGCGTTCTCGCCGCTGCGGGCCTGCAACTGCTGACCGCGACCATGGCGCTGGCCACCGACGTGACCGTCTGGTGCTGGGCCCCGGAATTCAACGGCGCCGCGATGAAAGAAGCCATCTCGCGCTATACGGCCACCCACAAGGATGTGAACATCAAGGTCGTCGACTTTGCTAAGCCCGACCTTGAGCAAAAGCTGCAAACCCAGCTTGCCTCGGGCCAGACCGAAGGCCTGCCGGATATCGTTCTGATCGAAGACTATGGTGCAAAGAAATATCTGTTGTCCTTCCCGGGCGCGTTTGAACCGCTGACCGACAAGGTCGACTACACCAAGTTCGCCCCCTACAAGGTTGAACTGGCCACGGTTGACGGCAAAACCTACTCGCTGCCCTTCGATTCGGGTGCTTCGGGGATGTTCTACCGGTCTGACCTGCTGGAGGCGGCTGGCTACAAGTCGGCTGACCTGCAAGACGTGACCTGGGACCAGATCATCGAGATTGGCAACAAGGTGAAAGCCGCGACCGGCAAGCCCTTGTTCTCGATCGACCAGAATGACGCGGGCGCTTTGCGCATCATGATGCAGTCGGCCGGCACCTGGTATTTCAAGGAAGACGGCTCGGTCAACGTCAAGAACAACCCGGTCTTCAAGAAGGCGCTTGAGACCTGGGTGAAGATGCTTCAGGACAAGGACCTTTACAAAGCCGTGTCAGGCTGGGGCGACTATACCGGCGCGTTCAACAACGGTGATGTGGCGGCTGTCTTCACCGGCGTCTGGATGACCGGCGGCATCAAGGGCAACAATATGTCCGGCAAATGGGCCGTGGCACCGACGCCCAAGCTGGATATCGAGGGCTCGACCCACTATTCCAACCTTGGCGGCTCGTCCTGGTACGTTCTGTCTTCGGCTCCGTCCAAAGCCGCAGCCATCGACTTCCTGCAAACCGTCTGGGGCAGCGACGTTGACTTCTACCAGAAAATTCTGGTCGGTCAGGGCGCGTTCACCTCGTATCTGCCGGCCCGCGATGGGGCGGCCTATTCGGCCAAGGATGACTACTTCGGCGGGCAAGCTGTCTGGGCTGACTTCTCGACCTGGCAGGCCAAGATCCCGGGCGTCAACTATGGCATCTACACCAACGAGGCCGACGCCGCCGTGACCGCGCAACTGCCGGGCCTTGTCGCTGGTGGCAACATTGATGACGCCATCACCGCCATCGACGCGCAGATCGAACAGCAAATCCAGTAAACCGCTCCTCCCGGCCAAGGGGTCCTTGTCGCTTTACCGCGCGGGGGCCCCGAAGGCCGGAAAGGCGATGCCGGGCCGAAGCGGTCTGGCCTGCGCCGCGACCCCCACCTTGGGGCCGCGGTGTGCTAATCCCGCAAGGGAGGACTGGAACGGGGGTTCTGATGGCAAGAAGCGTGGCCTCTCGGCAAAATGGAACGGGCTGGGCCTTTGTCGCACCGGCCATGGCGTTGCTTGGGGCCTTCATGGTCTATCCGATCATCTGGTCGCTGTGGATGAGCCTGCAAACCGGCAAGGGGCTTAACTTCAAGTTCGGCGGCTCCGCCAATATCCTGCGGCTGACCAAGGACCCGGTGTTTCAACATGCCCTGTCCAACACGCTGATTTTTCTGGTCGTGCAAGTGCCGATCATGATCGTTCTGGCGCTGCTGTTCGCAGTCGCCCTGAATAACCCCCGCCTGCGTGGCCGCGCCATCCTGCGAACGGCGATTTTCCTGCCCTGCGTCACCTCACTCGTCGCCTATTCCGTGCTGTTCAAGTCGATGTTTGCCGCTGACGGTGTGGTCAATGACACGCTGATGGCGCTGCACATCATATCCACGCCCATCGGCTGGATGCTGGATCCGTTCTGGGCCAAGGTCCTGATCATCATGGCCATCACCTGGCGGTGGACCGGCTACAACATGGTCTTCTACCTTGCCGCGCTACAAAACATCGACCCCTCGATTTATGAGGCCGCCCGCATCGACGGTGTCCCGGCACGGGCGCGCTTTTTCAGTTTGACGATTCCGATGCTGAAGCCGGTGATCCTGTTCACCACGGTTCTGTCCACCATCGGCACCTTGCAACTGTTCGACGAGGTCAACACCATCACCGCCAGCGGCGGCAATGGCGGCATGCCTGCGGACTCGACGCTGACGCTGTCGCTGTACATCTACAACCTTCTGTTCAAATACGTGCCAAACTATGGCTATGCGGCCACCGTGTCGTGGCTGATCGTGATCATGGTTGGCGTTCTGTCCTGGATTCAGTTCCAGGTGGCGAAGGACCGCTAGGATGAGAAACCACGTATCCCTCGCCATCAGCATTCTGGTGCAAGCCGCCCTGTGGCTGGCTGCCTTCATCTCGGTCTTTCCGTTCTACTGGATGGTGATCGGCGCCACCAATACCGCGGTTGAAATTACCGGCGGCAAAGCCACCCTCGGCACCGCCCTGTTCGACAACGCGTCCAAGTTCTTCGCCGTGCCAGCGATTGGCCGCATCTTCCTGAATTCGTTCGTTGTGGCCATCATCGGCACGATCCTGACGCTGATGATAACCTCACTGGCTGGCTATGGGTTTGAGATTTTCCGCTCGAAAACCCGCGACCGGGTGTTTGGCGGGCTGCTTCTGCTGCTGTCGGTGCCCTTCGCGGCCCTGCTGGTGCCCCTGTTCATGCTGTTTTCACGGATGGGGCTGATGAACAGCTATGCCGGCATGATCCTGCCCGGCATCGCCGCCATCTTCATGATCTTCTACTTCCGCCAGAACACCAAGGCCTTCCCGCACGAACTGCGCGATGCCGCCCTGCTGGACGGGCTGAAAGAGTGGCAGGTCTTTGCCTATATCTACGTCCCGGTCATGCGGTCTACCTATGCGGCGGCGATGATCATCATCTTCATGACCAGCTGGAACGCCTATCTTTGGCCCCTGATGGTCGTCCAGACCAACGAGATGAAGACGATCACACTAGAGGTCGCCTCTCTCGCCACCGCTTACACGCCCGACTATGGCCTGATCATGATCGCCAATGTGCTGGCAACGCTTCCCACCATCCTTGTCTTCTTCCTGCTACAGCGCCGCTTCGTCGAAGGCATGCTGGGTTCAGTGAAATGAAGATCTCGTCAGATAAGGCCCCAGAATGCGCATCGTGACCGACTTCAACGACGACTGGCTGTTTGAAGGCCGCGACCGTGTGCGCCTGCCGCACAACGCGGTGGAACTGCCGTTCTCGTACTTTGATGAGAAAGCCTACCAGCGCCCTTTCACCTATGACAAGGCCATTACCCTTGATCCGGCTTGGGAGGGACGCGAGGTCCGCCTGCGCTTTGGCGGTGCCATGGCCAACGCCAAGGTCCGCCTGAACGGCGAGGAAATCGCCAGCCACTCTGACGGCTACACCCCCTTTGTCGCCCGCCTGACCCACCATCTGAAACCCGGGGTCAACCATCTGAACGTGCTGGTGGATGGCACCGAAAACCCCGGCATCCCACCCTTCGGCGGTGTCATCGACTATCTGACCTATGCGGGCATCTACCGCGAGGCCTGGCTTGAGGTGTCCACTCCGATCTTCATCGCCAAGGTGAAGGTTGAAACCCCGGACGTGCTGACCAGGCCGCACGTGTCAGCCCGTGTCTGGCTGGACAATCCGCAAAGCCTGGCCCTGTCCGGCACCCTGACGGCGCATCTGAAAGACGCCTCCGGCATTGTCGTTGCCAGCGCCATCGTGCAAGCTTGTGTTGAGACGACACTTACCTTTGACGCGCCCGGCGCAACCCTGTGGAGCATTGAAAACCCCGCCCTTTACACCCTCGACCTCACCCTTTCGACTCCGCAGGGCGAGGATACCCAGTCCATACGGCTGGGCTTTCGGGAGGTGTCCTTCACCGCCAAAGGCTTTCACCTGAATGGCAAAGCCCTGAAACTGCGCGGCCTGAACCGGCACCAATCCTTCCCCTACATCGGCTATGCCTTGGGCAAAGCCGCACAGGAGCGCGATGCCGAGATTCTGAAGCATGACCTGCGGGTGAACATGGTCCGCACCTCACATTATCCGCAATCCACCCACTTCCTGAACCGCTGCGATGAACTGGGCCTTCTGGTGTTTGAGGAAATCCCCGGCTGGCAGCACATCGGCGATACCGCATGGCAGGCGGCCTCGGTCGAAAACGTCCGCCACATGATCACGCGCGACTGGAACCACCCCTCCATCGTGATCTGGGGTGTCAGGATCAACGAAAGCCAAGACAACCACGACTTCTACACAGCCACCAGTGCGATGGCCAAATCGCTGGATACCACAAGGCCAACCGGCGGCGTGCGCTACATCACCGATAGCGAGTTGCTGGAAGACGTCTACACGATGAACGACTTCATTCTGGGCAATGAAGAGCAGGGCGGCAACCGGCCCCGCACCCCCCTGCGCCCTCAAGCTGAAGTCACCGGCCTGCCTGAGGCAGTGCCGTATATGATCACCGAATTCGGTGGCCACATGTACCCGACCAAATCCCACGATCAGGAACAGCGCCAAACCGAACACGTCATCCGCCATCTTGACGTGCTGAACGCCATGTACGGCGACCCCCAGATTGCCGGGGCCATCGGCTGGTGCGCGTTTGACTACAATACGCATAAGGATTTCGGATCAGGCGACCGCATCTGCCACCACGGTGTGATGGACATGTTCCGCGAGCCGAAGTTTGCCGCCTACGCCTATGCGTCCCAGTCCGACCCGGACGAAGGTATCATCCTGCAACCCGTCACCTTCTGGGCGCGGGGCGAGCGTAACATCGGCGGCGTCCTGCCCCTTTTGATCCTGACCAACTGCGACGAGGTTGAACTGCGCTACGGCTCCCATCCGCCCAAACGCGTCGGCCCTGATCGTGACCGCTTCCCGCATCTGCCACACCCGCCCGTGATCCTCGACCAGCGCCACTTCACCAAGGACGAGCTGGGCCTGTGGGGCATGTCGTGGGAACATGCGGACATCACCGGCTTTCTCAATGGCAAGGCGGTCAGGCACCTGACCTACGCCGCTGACCCGGTGGCTACCACCCTGCAAGTCCAGCCCGATGCCACCCATGTAGGCCCGCATGATGCCGTCCGCGTCATGGTGCGCGCACTGGATCAGGCGGGCCACAAGCTGCCGTTCTTCCCCGAACCGGTGTCCATCACTGTCACCGGTGCCGGCCGCCGCATCGGCCCGGGTTTCGTGCCCTTGCGCGCCGGTTCCGCCGGGTTCTGGGTCCAGGCCACGGCCAAGGGCGAAATTACCATCACCGTCACCAGCGACCGCCTCGGCGTGTCGGTCACCCAGATCGCAGCGGAGTAAACATGTCCGGATTGACCCTGAAAGGCCTGCGCAAAGCCTACGGCGCCGTCGAAGTCATCAAAGGCGTCGACCTTGAGATTCTGCCCCAGGAATTCGTCGTCTTCGTGGGCCCCTCGGGCTGCGGCAAATCCACCCTTCTGCGGATGATCGCAGGGCTTGAGGATATCACCGGCGGCGACCTTGCCATCGGCGGTCGCCGGGTGAACGAGGTCGATGCCAGCCAACGCGGTATCGCCATGGTGTTCCAAAGCTACGCGCTTTACCCTCACATGAACGTCCGCGAAAACATGGGCTTCGCCCTGAAATTCGCCGGGGCCTCCAAGGACGAAATCACGAGCCGCGTCGATGCCGCATCCAAAATCCTGGGCCTCGGTGCGCTGATGGAGCGTAAGCCCAAGGACCTGTCCGGTGGCCAGCGCCAGCGCGTCGCCATCGGCCGCGCCATCGTGCGCCAACCCGAAGTCTTTCTGTTCGACGAACCACTGTCGAACCTTGACGCCGAACTGCGCGTCCACATGCGGATAGAGATTGCCCGCCTGCATCAGGAACTGAAAGCCACCATCATCTACGTCACCCATGATCAGGTCGAGGCGATGACCTTGGCCGACAAGATCGTGGTGATGCGCGAGGGCCGTGTTGAACAGGTCGGCGCTCCGCTTGACCTATACGATAACCCCGGCAACCTGTTTGTCGCGGGCTTCATCGGTTCGCCGAAGATGAATTTCCTGAAAGCGGTGGTTTCCGGGTCAAGCCTGACCCTGCCCGAACTGAACCAGACGCTGCCCCTGCCACCGCTGGCAACCCATCTGCCCGACGGCGCCGAAGTCACCCTTGGCCTGCGCCCTGACATCTTCAAACGCGGCGGGTCGGCCAGCCTCAACCTGACCATCGAAATTGTCGAACAACTCGGGGGTGAGACCTTCGCCTATGCCCGCCAGGGCGCCTCCACACAAGTGCTGACCGTCGCGGTCGCGGAAGGCCGTGCCCTGCGCCCCGGCCACGCGCTGACCGCCAGCTTCGACCCGACCCGCGCACTCCTCTTCGATACAGCAGGCCAAAGGATACGCTGACCGCTTTCATTTGTTCCCAAATATCCACGGGGTTTCCAAAGGGGGGCGTGCCCGCCTTTGGGCTTGGGGGTGCAGGGGTGATGAGCGCCCGGAAAACCTTCCAGTGGAAGGTTTTCAGTGAAGAACGCCGCGCAAAGCCTTGCGCGGCTAGGGCCCCCCGCTTTTCGCCCGCCGCAGGCGCACCCTTTCCATTCCGCGTCAAGCCCCCTATAGCGGACCATGCGGGACGAACCCGCCGTTAGCGAAGGCCCATTCATGCGCACGATTACCACGACAGAAGACCTCGCCGCCTTCTGCGCCACCGCCAAGACCCACGATTACGTCACCATCGACACCGAATTCCTGCGCGAGCGTACTTTCTGGTCCAAGCTGTGCCTGATCCAGATGGCGCTGCCCGGCAAAGATGGCGAGGCGGTTCTGGTTGACCCGATCGAGGGTTCGCATATGTCGCTGGAACCCCTCTATGACCTGTTCCGCCACACGGGCACCGTCAAGGTCTTCCACGCCGCACGGCAGGATCTTGAGATTTTCTTCGTTGAGGGCAACTGTTTTCCGGTGCCGCTGTTTGACACCCAGATCGCCGCCATGGTCTGCGGCTTTGGTGAACAGGTCGGCTACGAGACGCTGGTGAAAAAGATCGCCAAGGCCGACCTCGACAAGACCTCGCGCTTCACCGACTGGTCGCGCAGGCCTTTGACGCAGGCGCAGGCGGAATATGCGGTGGCCGATGTCACCCACCTGCGCCAGATCTACGAGTGGCTTTCCACCCAGATCGCCAAGAACAGCCGCCAACCTTGGGTGGCCGAAGAGTTGGGCATCCTTCTGGACCCCGAAACCTACACGACACGGCCGGAAGAAGCCTGGCTGCGGATCAAGACCCGCACCACCTCGGGCCGGTTTCTGGCGGTGGTCAAGGAACTGGCACGGTTTCGGGAAAGCTATTGTCAGGCCCACAACATCCCCCGTGCGCGGGTGATGAAGGATGACGCTTTGTTGGAACTCGCCTCCACCCGGCCCACCAGTCAGGAAGAACTGGGCCGCTCACGCCTGTTGATGCGCGAGGGCCGCAAGCCCGAGATTGCCGATGGCATCATCGCCGCCGTGAAAGCCGGGATGGAGATGCGCGCAGAAGACATGCCCAAGCCCGACATCAGCCGCGAACAGTTGCAGGTCAACCCGGCCCTCGCCGACCTGCTGCGCGTGCTGTTGAAGGCCAAGTCGGAAAGCCTTGGCGTGGCGGCGCGGCTGATCGCCTCGTCCTCGGACCTTGACTTGATTGCAGCAGGACAGCGCGATGTGCCAACCCTGACCGGCTGGCGGGCCGAGGCGTTTGGCGACGATGCCCTGCGCCTCTGCCGGGGCGAGATCGCCCTGTCCGCCAAGGGCAGCGAAGTGCGCGTCGTGCGGTTGTAAGGGGTGCGGCTGTAAGGGGCCGGGCGGCGAGGTTGGCCGCCCTTGTTTGCGTTTGTTTCGTCAATCCGGCCCGAACGACACAAGCAAACCACGCGTCATCGGTGGGCGGTCATTGCGTTGGTGGCCGAACGGACCTCGATGGCAGTGGCGTTTTGCAGGTTGTAGTCGGTCAGGTTGGTCGCCACCGTCACCTCGCGGGATGGCTGGGTGCCTGCCGGGGCGGGTGTGACAGGTGGTGCGATGCGGAATTCAAAGATCAACTTGCCAGACCCGTCATCGGGCAACGGCACAAGGGACGCGTCCCAAAAACCTTGGGTGGGGGGCACGCCTGTGGCGCGCAGGATGG
This sequence comes from Rhodobacterales bacterium, assembly GCA_043721775.1. Taxonomy (GTDB): domain Bacteria; phylum Pseudomonadota; class Alphaproteobacteria; order Rhodobacterales; family Rhodobacteraceae; genus Stagnihabitans. Next base: position 3,365 of record JAYSQA010000332.1, on the reverse strand, counting down.
CACCGCCTGGATAGGGCTCGACCTTCAGAAGGGTGATCTGGCTGACAAGGCCGCGCGGATCAACCGGGGCCACGTACAGCGCCACCGCCTGGCCCTGAACCGGTTTGCCCCACCAGTTCATCGGATTGAATTTCGACTTGCCAAAGCCGCAGCCTGCAAGGCCCAACCCCAGAACCGTCACCAAGACTACTGCCGTCACCAAGAACCTTGCGCGTTTCATGCCCGCCCCCTGTTTCCCCTTGGGTAGCCCAAGCCGCAGCATTTGAAAAGCCGAGCCTTTAACTTGCAGCCCCTTGAGACTATCTGAAGGACATCAGGAGATGCCCATGTCCGCCGCAGCCTTTGAAGACCTTGCCGATACGTTTGAATTCCTGGGTGACTGGGAGGAGCGCTATCGCCATGTGATAGAACTTGGCAAGGCGATGCCGCCCTTGGATGATACCTTCAAGGTGCCCGCGCTGAAGGTGCAAGGCTGCGCCAGTCAGGTCTGGCTGCGGCCGGTGATTGCGGCCGGGCATTTTGACTTTCAGGGCGACAGCGACGCGATGATCGTGCGTGGGCTGATTGCGGTGCTGCACAGCCTTTATGCCGGGCTGACCCTGGTGGACGTGCTGCACGTCGACGCCGCCGCCGAACTGGCACGGCTGGGGTTGAACGACCACCTGTCGGCGCAAAGGTCGAACGGGCTGCGGGCGATGGTGGAGCGGATCAGGGCGGTTGCTGCTGCGGGGTAAGGCTGCTGCGGGGTAAGGCGGCATGGGCAGATTGCCCATCCTACCTTAATCCACCCGCTCGACCGTGACTTGCGGATAGAAGGCCAGATATCCGGCAATCGCGGCCACGCGGTCTTGCGGGGTCACATAGCTCCACACCACGTTTTGCAGGCCTGCCACGGAAAGATAGCTGGCCTGACCTTTCCACGGGCAGGTGGTGATGCGGTCGGTCGGGGTGAAGGCTTCCATCGCCATGTCGGCGCGCGGCACGTAAAGCGTTGGGCTGTGTCCGGCCTCTGACAGCATGAGGGCGGCGGAGGTTTCGCCCAGGATGGTGTCGCCGACCCTGATGTGCCAGCGGCTCGGATCGGCGGTGATGGTGATTGGCAGGCCCATCACAGCACCCCGCAGGCGGCTTCGGCCCAGACCAGCGCCTTGGGCGACAGGCGGGGGGCAAGCTTGGCCAAGGTTTCGGCGTGATAGGTGTTGAGCCAGCCACGTTCGCCCGGCGCCAGCCATTCGGTCAGGATCAGGCGGCGGTCGAAGGGCACGAAGGTCAGGGTTTCAAACGACAACTGGTCACGGTTGTCGCCCAGTTTGGTGGCCTCCGCTACTACAATCAGGTTTTCCAGACGGATGCCGAAATGGCCTTCGCGGTAGTAGCCGGGCTCGTTCGACAGGATCATGCCGGGTTCAAACGGCACCTCGTTGATGCGGCTCAGGCGCTGCGGGCCTTCATGCACCGACAGGAAAGCGCCGACGCCGTGGCCGGTGCCATGGTCAAAATCCTGCCCCGCCATCCACAAGGGCGCCCGCGCCAGAGGGTCAAGATCGCGCCCTGCCAGCCCACGCGGCCAACGCGCGCGGGATATGGCAATCATGCCTTGCAGCACACGGGTGTAGCATTGCCGCGCTTCATGACCGGGGTCGCCCACCGCCACAGTACGGGTGATGTCAGTGGTGCCATCCAGATATTGCGCGCCAGAATCGACCAGCAGCAATTCATTGCGGCCAATGGTGCGGTTGGACGCATCGGTGACGCGGTAGTGCATGATCGCCCCATTCGGCCCCGACCCGCAGATTGTATCAAACGAGATGTCATGCAGCGCATTGGTCGCCCGCCGGAACCCCTCCAACGCCGTCACCACGTCAATTTCGGTCAGGCTGCCGTTGGGCGTTTCCTCATCAAGCCAGGTGAGGAACTCGACAACTGCCGCCCCGTCGCGCAGATGGGCGGCGCGCATACCTTCGATTTCAGCTGCATTCTTGCGGGCCTTGGGCAGGCGGCAAGGGTCATCACCCCAGACGACTTGCCCCACGCCGGACGCGACCTCGGTGGCTATGGCAAGCGGCGCGGTGGTCTTGTCAACCCGGACCTGGCCGGAGGTGGCGCGCAGGGCAGGGATGAAACCCGACACCGGCAGCAGGGTTACGCCTGCGTCCAGATGGGCCGCCACATCCGGACCGATCTTGGCGGGGTCGACGAACAGGGTGACATCGCCCGACGCCTGCACCAGGGCAAAGGCTTGCAGGACCGGGTTCTTGGGCACATCGGCGCCGCGAATGTTCAACAGCCAGCAGATTGAATCGGGCAGGGTCAAGACCGCTGTCGCCTGACCCGCTTCCGTCAGCGCCTGCGCCAGCCGCGCGCGTTTGGCCAGCGAGGTTTCGCCGGCAAATTCCACCGGATGCGGGAAAGCGTTGCCGACCGGGGCTGCGGGTTGTTCCGGCCAGATGGCATCGACCACATTGCTGGTTGGTTTCAGGGTGACGCCCGTGCCCTCCAGCGCGGTCTCGATCCGGGCGATTTCATCAGCGGTGTGCAGCCAGGGGTCAAAGCCTACGACACCCTGCGCCAGATGGTCGGCAATCCAGGGACCGGGATTGACCTCGGGCCAGGGCACGGGGGTGAAGTGCGCAAGGTCAACCTGGCCCTTCACCTGTGTCCGGTAGCGCCCGTCGATAAAGACCGCCGCGATGGCGGGCAGCACGATGCAGAACCCTGCCGAGCCGGTAAATCCGGTCAGCCATTGCAACCTTTCATCCCTCGCGGCGACATATTCGCCCTGATGCGCATCGGCGCGCGGAATGATGAAGCCCGCCAGCCCCGCAGCCTGCAACGCACTGCGCAGATCGGCGAGGCGCGCAGGCCCTTGGGCGGGCGAAGCTTGGCTGTCAAAGGTCTGAAACATATCGACTCCCCCAAGCCCTACATGTACCGCGCCAAAATTTTTCGTCGAAAAATTTTGGCGCTATCCCGCTTTGCGGCCAAAGGCCCGTTCGCGCTTTTTCTTGTCGACCTCGAACAGCGAAGCCAGTTGTTCGGTCATCGCCCCCGCCAGTTGTTCGGCATCAGTGATGGTGACGGCGCGCTGATAATAGCGGGTCACGTCATGGCCGATTCCAATGGCGATCAGTTCTACGGCCTTGCGGCGTTCGACCATGGCAATCACGTCGCGCAGGTGCTTTTCAAGGAAGCTGGCCGGGTTGACCGACAGCGACGAGTCGTCAACCGGGGCCCCATCGGAAATCACCATCAGGATCTTGCGCGCCTCGGGCCGGGCCAACATGCGGCGGTGCGCCCATTCCAAGGCCTCACCGTCGATGTTTTCCTTCAAGAGGCCCTCTTTCATCATCAGGCCCAAGTTCGGG
>JAYSQA010000331.1:0-26216 GCA_043721775.1 Rhodobacterales bacterium | reverse complement strand
CGTTGCCATGATCGGCAACGCCGCCACTCTCCAAGGCCTTGCCCGTGACCTGACCATCGGTGCCGAAACCGCACAACTGCGCATCAAGCTGATTATCGTCGTGGCCCTGATGGCCAACGCGCTTTTGAAATTCGTGTGGAGCCATCGGCTTTTCGGCTATTGCGCCATCATGATGGCCGCCATTCCGAACGACTATACCCACCCCATGGCCCGCCCCCGTGCCGACCAGACGGCCGAGATTATCATCACCGCCGCAAAATCCTTCAACCGTGGCCTCAATTCCATCTACTTCGCCCTATGTGGGCTGGCTTGGCTGATCGGCCCCAAGACGCTGATCTACGCCGCCATCCTGACCACCGCCGTCCTGATTCGCCGCGAATTCGCCAGCCACTCCCGTGCCGTAATAATGGAAAGCCTGGACTGACGCCTTCCGGCAAGGCCCATCAGGCCTTGGCTCCTTTGCGCCCCTCGATCAACCAGGCCACAACCGAGGCGACGGCCGCCAGCAACAGATACAGCCACGGCGGCAGCAGGGCCGCGACCGTGATATCGCCCGTCACATAAGCCCCGCGCGGCGTGATGCCGATCCAGCCGCGCCCTGCCGCCGGGCGGCCATCGTTCACCAGACGGATATCCGGGATACCATTTTCCAGCCGCAGAATCCCGCCCTTGGTCGACGTGACCGCAGGTTCCAGCTTGTCGCCTGACGCAATAGTCTCCTCAAACTCCTTCGGCGCACTTGGCCCGACGGCGACCACCTTGGCCAGTTCACCCTCTTGCAGCCGGTACAGCCCCAACAGCGGCGCGTCATAGGTTGCATCGAACTGCCCCGGTGCCGACTGCTTCAACTCCACCACGGTGGTTGACCCATCCGGCAAGGTCACCGTCACTGGCGGCGGCGGCGTATCCAGAATGGTCCGCCGCGTGATGGTCAGCGCCTGCCCCACGGCTGAGGCTTCCAGCGCCTCTTCCTCAAGTTCGGGCTGTTTCAGCATCCAGTGCGCCAGCCGTCGCAACAGTTCCAGCTGCGGCCCGCCGCCTTCGAAACCCCGCCCCCACAGCCAGCTTTGATCAGACGCCAGAACGGCCACCCGCCCCTTGCCGACCCGGTCCAGCACCAGCAAGGGCTTGTCATCCGGCCCGCTCATCAGTTCCTGACCGGACCGCTGCTTCACCTCGATCAGCCGGAACCAGCGGCCCCAGCCACCGGGCGGGGCCAAAGCCTCCAGCCCTTCGGTCACCGGATGCCTGCGGCCAACGTCGGTCAGCTTGGGCTTGAACCCTTGCTCGATGACCTGGCTGGTCGGCTCCACCGGCAGTATCTGCGACAGGGGTGACCGCCACAGGCTGTCGACCTGCCCGAATTCAGGCCCCGCCGCTACCAGAACGGTTCCGCCCGCCTGCACATAGTCGACGACGTTTTGCAGGTAAGACATTGGCAGAATGCCCCGCATCGCATAGCGGTCAAAGATGATCAGATCGAAATCCTTGATCTTGTCAACGAACAACTCTTTCGTCGGAAAGGCGATCAGCGACAGTTCTGACACCGGGATGCCGTCCTGCTTTTCCGGTGGCCGCAGAATGGTGAAATGCACAAGATCAACCGAGGGGTCAGACTTCAGCAAGTTCCGCCACACCCGTTCGCCTGGATTAGGCTCACCCGACACCAGCAGCACCCGCAACCTGTCACGCACGCCGTTGATCTGCACTACAGCGGCATTGTTGCGGTCTGTCAACTCACCCGTCTGCGTGGCAATCGACAGTTGCAGCACGTTGATCCCGGCGTGGGGCAGTTCAATCGGCAGGTCCATATCCTGCCCCACCGGCACGCTGAAGGTCGAGGGCGCATCGGCATCCAGCGCAATCGTCACATCAACCGAGGCCCCTGCCGTGGCTGGAGCCTCTCCTTGATCCTCCACCCGGAATTTCAGGCTGGTCTTCTCGCCCATGATGGCAAAGGCTGGCGCATTGGTAATCACCAGCCGCCGGTCCCAATCGCCCTTGCGCCCGGTCAGCAGCACCTGCAAAGGTGCTGGCAAGACCGGCACCGCGCCCATGTCATGCACCTGCCCATCGGTCAGCAAGATCGCCCCGGCAATGCGGGCCTGCGGTTCTTGCGCCAAGGCTTGCGCCAAGGCCCCCATCACCAAGGATCCGGCATTGTCCTTGCCATCGGCCACATGCACAACGCGCAATTCGGTGTTCGGGATCAAAGACACCTTGGCCTTGATCGCCTCCACCGCCTGCGCGGTCTGGAAGGAACGGTCCGACAGGCCCTGACTGGAACTGTCATCCACCACCAGCACAACAATATCGGACTGCGCCTTGCGTTCCTCCTCCTGCAACGAAGGATTGCACAGGGCCACCAGCACGAAACCCAAAGCGAGCGCCCGGATGGCCCAGCCGACCAGCCCGCGCCACAAGGCCAAAGCCAGCAGAACCGCAGCCGCTACGGCCAGCGCGATCAGGGCCCAATCCGGCACCAGTGGTTGAAAGATCAAAGTCTGGCTCATTTGCCCAGCCTTTCCAGCAGGGCAGGCACATGAACCTGATCCGATTTATAATTCCCGGTCAGCACGTGCATGATCAGGTTGATGCCAAAGCGGTAGGCATATTCCCGTTGATCATCGCCCGCCGCCCCACGACCCACCGGCAGCAAAGGCCCGCCATACTGATCCACCGCCCAGGCCGATGCATAGTCATTCCCCCCGATCACCACTGGCGTCACGCCGTCATTCAGGTTGCGAAATGGCATGCCTTCCGCCTTGGCGGCATCAGGCGGGGAGGCTTCCACCCACAGCCCCCCCTCGCTGAACCTTCCGGGAAAGGCCTGCAACAAGTAGAAACTCCGCGTCAGCACATGGTCTTCCGGGATCGGTTCAATCGGCGGAATATCAAGACCCGAGGCGATGCGCTGCAAGGCTGCCCCCTCCGGCGTCGCTCCGGCAGCGGCAACATCGGCGTCCCGCGTGTCAAACAGAATCATCCCACCAGTCCGCAGATAACGGTTCAGCTTGGCAAAAGCCGCTGAACTTGGCACCGGCGCATCCGCCGTGACAGGCCAGTACAAAAAGGGAAAGAAGGCCAACTCGTCCTTCTCGACGTCGACACCCATCGGCGTCAGGGGTTCTACCGCTGTCCGGTTGGCCAATTGGTCGCCCAACCCCAGCAAACCGGCGGCAGAGGTGTCATCCACCGTCTTGTCGCCGGTGATGACGTAGGCCAGCACCACACCTTCGGTTGCAGCAATAGCCCGGTCATCCAAGGCATCGGCGCGGGCGTCATGCGGCTGGGTCAGCAGGGCCAAGGCCACCAGGGCCGCCCCAACGCCACGCCACAACCGGCCTGACAGGGCCAAGGTCGCGATAATATCGAGCAGAAGCAGGATCAGCGCCACTGACAGGACCGGACCTTTCAAGGCCCGCTCCTCGGGCAGGCTCAAATCCGCCACCGTCACGCCCGCAGGCCAAATGGCGGGCTTGAACGCAAACCCGTCGCTTACCGGATTGACCGCAACCGCACGCCCGTCGTTGCGATAAAGCCCGGCCGGCACGTCAGCCCCCGGCCCGGTCTTCGCCGCCCGCAACAAGGCCACGCCCTGCACACCGGGCAGACTGCCGGGGTCAACCAACTCACCCCAGCCATCCAGCACGTGATCAGGCTTCCAAACCAGCCCCTTGACCGCCTCATCCGCCACGGCCCCCATGGTGGTCGAAATCGCCAGCCGCTCCAGCATCGCAACGAACAGGCCCGACAGCGGCAGGTCTGACCATTCGGCATTGGCGGTGACATGCACCAGCACCACCTGCCCCAGCCCCATGATCTTGCGGGTCACCAAAGGCGTTCCGTCATCCAGCGCCGCCAAAGTACGTGAGGCGAGTTCGGCATCCGGCTGCGCCAGAACCTGCGTCTTCACCCGCAGATCGGCGGGAATATCCAACCCATGGAACGGCGACCCCTCTGGAAAAGCCGCCAGGGCCTTCGGCGCGCCCCAACTCATCGCCCCGCCCGAGGTCAAACCGCCTTGCCGCAGCGTCACCGGCATCAACGGGTCTTCGGCCAGCTTGACCATATCTGCCGCCGCCAGATGCGGTCCGGCAAAGCGCAGCAAAAGGCCGCCCTTTTGCACCCAATCCACCAGCGCATCGCTTTCCGCCGGTGGAATCTGCGCCACATCTGCCAGCACAATCACATCCGGCTTGGCGGGCACCACATCCATCACCCCGCCTTCAATGATATCCGCCGAGGGCTGCAACGCCTGCCGCAGATAGTGCAGCGGAGACAGCAGTTGCAGCCCCTCGCCATCCGCCGCATCCGACACCAGTGCCACCTTGCGCCGCTTCAAAGCATCGCCCGTCAGACTGACGGCACCAGCACTTCGCACGCCCTCCAGGGCAAAGCGCGTCACCCGGTTGCGCAGTTCCGGCGGCAGGTTCAGTTCGGCCGTGGCCGTCGCGGCCCCGTCGCCAAACGCCAAAGGCCCGCGCGCCAGTTCGCGGTCGGTCCCCGAAGGGTCCGGCCCCCGCGCCACCACATTCAAAGCCGCCGCCCCCGCAGGGAACCTTGACGTCGTCAGAGTCAACTTCCCGTCGGCCTGCACCGCAGGCCCCAGCGCGTAAATCGCCGTGTCAGAGCCGAAAACGCCAACGGTCCCCGCATTTTGCAACGCTGCCAGCAGGTCTGACCGCCCAGCATGGTCAAGCCCATCGACAACCCAAGCCGTTTCATACCCGCCAGAGGGCAGGCTTGTGACCCAGCCATTCATCGCGCCCGGCAACCACCCCCGCGGCACCAAAGCCGCCAGCTTGCCACGCACATCCGCCGCCGCCTTGAACGTGACCGGCTGCGGCGCATCGGCCAAGGCGATCAGCGCCACCGGCCGGCCGGCGCGTTCTGCCCCGTCCAGCAGGCTTGCCGCCTTGGCAACGCGTTTGCCCCAGTCATAAGCATCCGCCCAGCCGCCATCGACCACGATCAGCAAGGGGTCCTTGCCCGCCACCACCGCCCGAGGGTTCAGAACCGGCCCTGCAAAGGCTATGATCGCCACCGCAATCGCCAGCATCCGCAGCGCCAGCAGCCACCACGGCGTCTTGTCCGCCTCGCGGTCTTCATCCATCAGGCCCAGCAGCAGGGCCACGCCCGGAAACCTGCGCCGGATCGGGGCCGGAGGCACCGCCCGCAGCAGGAACCACAAGACCGGCACCGCCAACAGCGCCAGCAACAGGAATGGAGCGGCGAATCCCAGCATCATCGCCCACCCTCCAGCGCCCGGTAAGCCCAAAGCAGCGCCGATTGCGCCGGTTCTCCGGTATGGTGCGCGGTATAGTGCCAGCCGGCTGCCCGCGCCAAATCGGCCAACCGGGCTTTGCGTTCGGCCAACCGTGTCAGATAGCGCGCCTTCAGATCGCCTGCCCTTTGGGTTTCATGGCTGACCGAACCGCCCATCGAGACAAAGATCGTACGGCCATCAAACGGAAATTCCTCCTCTGCCGGGTCCAGCACTTGCAGCAGGATGCCTTTGACGCCGCGCCCTGCTGCTTGCGCCAAAGACCGTTCAACCGCCGCCAGATCGCCCAGAAAATCCGAGACGAACACTGCCCGACCATGGGCCACAAAGCCGCCCGGCAAAGGCGCGCCATAGTCCGCAGCCCCTTTTGCCAGATCCAAAGCCATCGCCTCGATCAACCGAAGCATCTGCCCACGCCCGGCACGCGGCGCCTCCAGCCCCGCGAGCCCAACCTGTTCACCCGCCCGCAGCAGCAACACCGCCAAGGCCAAGGCCAGCACCTTGGCGCGGTCTGCCTTCACCGGGCGGTTCTTGTCACCGGTGAAATCCATCGACTGCGCCGCATCAACCCACAGCACAACTGACTGCGCCGCCTGCCATTCGCGTTCCTGCACGAAGGCCTGATCCGACCGCGCCGATCTGCGCCAGTCAATCGCCCGCAGCGCATCGCCGGGCCGCGCCGCCCGGTACTGCCAGAAATCATCCCCCATGCCAGCCCGCCTGCGACCATGCTCACCCAAAGTCACGGTCGAGGCCAGATGCTGCGCCTCTGCCAGCAGGGGCGGCAGGGTCTGGCCCAAAGCCTCGGCCCGGGCACGCAGATCGGCGGAAACGGTCACGAAAGGACCTTTTCCACCACGCGAGAAATCACGCTTTCAAGGCTCTCCCCCCGCGCCCGTGCGGCGAAGTTCAGGGCCATCCGGTGTTCCAGCACCGGTTGCGCCATGGCCTGCACATCCTCAATATTAGGCGCCAGCCGCCCGTTCAGCAAGGCCCGCGCCCGAACCGTCAACATCAACGCCTGCGCCGCACGCGGCCCCGGACCCCATGCCAAAACGTCGCGCAACCCGCTGCCCTCCGGCTCTCCGGGACGGCAGGCTCGGACGAGGTCCAGAATGGACTCCACCACTTTGTCGCCCACCGGCATCCGCCGGATCAGCCCCTGCGCCGCGATCAGTTCGGCACCGGTGAACACGGGCGAGACTTTTGACACCTGCGCCCCCGTGGTAGCCAGCAGAATATCCCGCTCTGCCGCGCGGCTGGGGTAGGATACATCAACCTGCACAAGGAAGCGGTCCAACTGCGCTTCTGGCAAGGGGTAAGTGCCTTCCTGCTCAATCGGGTTCTGGGTCGCCAGCACGTGGAAGGGCGGCCCAAGCGGGCGATGCTTGCCCGCGATTGTAACCTCACGCTCTTGCATCGCTTGCAAAAGGGCGGATTGCGTGCGTGGGGAAGCCCGGTTGATCTCATCCGCCATCAGCAGTTCGCAGAACACCGGCCCTTCGATGAACCGGAACGCCCGCGTGCCATCCGCAGCCGTTTCCAGCACCTCTGACCCCAGAATATCCGCCGGCATCAGGTCTGGCGTGAACTGGATGCGGTTGGCTTTCAGGCCCATGACGGTGGACAACGTATCCACCAGCAGCGTCTTGCCCAAACCCGGCAGACCCACCAGCAATGCGTGGCCGCCCGACAGCAGGGCGGCCATCGTCATCTCTACCACCGTCTCTTGCCCGATGAACCGTCCGCCAATCGCAGTCCTTGCGACCCCCAGACGGTCTGAAAGGGCTTCAATGGCAGTGACAAGATCTTCGGCTTGGGACATGACTTTGCTCCGGTCTGGTTCTATGGAACACTAAAGCCAATCCTGACCGCAGGCACAAACGGCAAAAGGCGAAAATCCACAAATGATCGTGAAACCCGACGCCGAGGCGCTGCTTTCCGCCGTCACCAAGGCAGCGAAGAAAGGCCCTCCGCCGTTACACCTGTGGAACCCGCCGTTCTGCGGTGACATTGACATGCGGATCGCCCGTGACGGGACATGGTTCTACCTTGGCACCCCCATCGGGCGCGCACCGATGGTGAAACTGTTCTCTTCGATCCTTAAGAAAGAGGGCGACGCCTACTTTCTGGTGACCCCCGGCGAGAAGGTTGGCATCAAGGTCGATGACGCCCCCCTGTTGGCCGTAGACTTCACGGCAACCGGCGAAGGCCGCGACCAAAACCTGCGGTTTGTCACCAAAACCGAGGATGAGGTGGCGGCTGACGCCGACCATCCCATCGACGTTCGCCTGATAAACGGCGAACCGGCCCCCTATATTCACGTCAGGGCTGGCCTTTATGCCCTGATTGACCGCAAGAGCTTCTACCGTCTGATCGAATTGGGTTGCCATGAGGTGCAGGACGGTCAAAACTGGTTCGGCCTCTGGTCACACGGCCAGTTCTTCAAAGTAATCCCCTCCGCTGACCTGACCTGAGAGCATATGCCCCGTTACGCCGCCAATCTGACGATGTTGTTTACCGAGGTTCCCAGCCTTGATCGCCCCGGGCTGGCTGCTCAGGCGGGGTTTGACGGGGTCGAGATTCTGTTCCCCTACGACCACCCCGTCAAAGACTGGCAAGCATCTTTGGCCGGAATGCCGCTGGCGCTGATCAACACGCCGCCGGGTGACTGGGCTTCGGGCGACCGGGGCCATGCTGCCGTGCCTGGGATGGAGACCCAGTTCCGCGACCACTTCCTGCGCGCGGCTGATCTTGCCACCCGTCTGGGCGCGGGCAAGGTGCATATCATGGCCGGCGTCGCCAAAGGCCCGCAAGCGACGCAGCTTTTCACCGAAAACCTTGCATGGGCGGCAGAAACGGCGCCTGATCTGTCCTTCACCATCGAACCTTTGAACGCCGAGGATTGGCCGGGCTATTTCCTGAACGACTTCGATCAGGCGGCCCGCATCCTGCAAGACCTTGATACTCCGCGCATCGGCTTGCAATTCGACGTCTGGCACGCCGCCCGCATCCATGGCGACGCGCAAACGGTGTGGGACAAGCATAGCGCTTTGGTCAACCACGTGCAGATTGCCGGGTTTCCGAACCGGGCAGAGCCTGGGGGCGGTGGCTTTGATCTGACGGCGTTGTTTCGTGATCTGGATGCGCAAAGCTATGCGGGTTGGGTTGCGGCGGAATACCGTCCGGCGCGGGCGACCGTGCATGGCCTTGGCTGGCTCAACGCGCTGAAGGCCCGGGACCGCATGATCGGGGCCGGGGCCTGAGACGGCAACCTCAACTGTAGACCGCGACGGATGAAACGGCAGCAGGTCTCCCCGCTGCCGTTGGTTCTTGCAGGTCAGCTTAGCTACGGGCACCCGGCAGCGGCGCTTTCAGATAGGGGAAGCTGTTCTGAAGATCGCGCGCCGAAATCGGGGCACCGTCGGTGAAAGGCACATTGCCGACCGAAGCATCCGCGGGCTGGCAGAGGCCAAGGTTGATCAGGTCCGAGGGTTGATCCTCGACCGCGCCGGGCACGCCAAGTTCAGCACCCAAAGGCACCGGGTGGCACAGGGCACCCATCACCACACGTAAGGCGATGTCGACCGTATCATCGCCCGGACGCCTGCCGTTCGGGAAACCCGCAAGATCCTCGGCCACCACGCCGAAGGTGTTTTGCTTGTACCGCGGCGTGGCGGGGACGGCAGTGTTCAGGCGCAGCATCTCGGACGCGGTCACGGTGGCTTGCTGGTTCAGGCCAGGGAAGCCGGTCAGGAAGGCCGTGACAAGGTCCGTGCGCGGCAGGTTGCTGGGCGCAAGGTTCGAAATGCTGGTGCCAAGCGTCGCGTTGACCGCATCCTTGAACAGCAGGTTCAAAAGTGCGGGCAGGCTGGGGTTGGTCACATAGGTAGCAAACTGGCCGTCGTCTTTCGGCTGGGACGCATTGAACTTGTCCTTGTCGGGCAGACCAATGATGAGTTCGTTCACCAAGGGGTTGGACAGACGGGACACCTGCGTATAGCCCCCGCCGTTGGTGGCGGTGGCGTTGTAGTCCGGAGTGGCAGACAGGACCCGCCGCGTCGGCAGGCTTGCCGTCGTCCAGCCACCGATCACGCCGTTTCCGGTGCCGGTCAGGCAGGCCGTCGGCACTTCCAGCGCAATTGAGGTTACGTTGGCCTTGCCCACCAGATCATCATTGGCACGCAACTGCGTGATACCGCCCGGAAAACCCTTGCCGTCATGTGCGCCGGGTGCCGAGTCACCCTCGATCGGCACAAGGTTCACAAGGTCGAAAACCGAGCCCAGGTTGACGGCAAACGCCTCGGCCCGCTGACCGACAAACACCCGGCCCGGCGTGGCACAACCCGGTATAGTGACGGTGTAGATATGCTTGTTGGCATAGGCCGCATAATCCGGAATCGACTTTGTGCCGATGTTGTCAATCGGCTTGGCGAAGCTGACCACCGAAGGGTCGCTGGCAAGACGAAGGCGGGACGAGGTTGCCGAGGCGCCTGTGCCGGTAATCAGCGACACCCGGAAGCTTTCCGTCTCGTTGATGTTCGGATCGTTGGGATTGGCGATGGACCCCGCGTTGCGCAACGGAATGGCCACGTTCTTGTCACCAATCGGCAGCTTGATGCCGGTGCCACCCGACAGCGCGGTGGCAAACTTGAAGCGGAAGGTCATGTCTTCCACCGCATCGCCGTTGCTGTCGATCTTGATGTCGTAAATGGCGTCATGGTCCAGCGTGAAGTAGTTCGGCCCGCCGTAGGGGGCTTGAACGGGGATGTAATTGGCGATCAGGGTGGTGTAAGCCTGACGGCTGGGTTCATAGCTGCGGAACATGTAAAAGTCGGTCCCGTCGACCCGCGGCATGCCGGCAATCGCCGGGGCTTCGCGGTGGCTGGATGCAAGCGTAACCTGCGGCAGGAACGCAACGGTTCCTGCCAACGCCGCCATCACAAGGGATGTCTTTGAAGCGATCATTCTTCCTCCTATCGTGCGTAACCGCACCTGTTGAAATATGATCAGGCCAAATAGGCCGACACTGGCCGCACCGTTATTGCCTGACACTTCAGTTACGCAAGGAAGGAAGCAGAAGTTTCAGCATGGTTCAGATATTATTTCAAATAACCCTGACTTTATTTTTGCTGACGATGTGTCTATGGATATCCCGCGTTGACTTTCGTGAACGTCGGATTCCCGATGCAGCAAGCTTGCCGCTGGTCTTTACCGGACTGGTGATCTGTGGCTTTGCGACCAATACTGTCCTGGCGGATCGTCTGATTGGCGCAGGTGGAGGATTCTTGATGTTCTGGCTAATCGGAGAAGTTTATTTCCGGCTGCGCGGGCATGAAGCCCTGGGCCTTGGCGATGCGAAACTTTTCGCCGCTGCCGGGTCATGGCTGGGCTGGGCCTATCTGCCAGAGGTGCTTTTAACGGCAACTCTTATGGGCTTGTCATTTGCGTTGCTTCACCCGCCATCCCGAAAGGATGGCCTGGCTTTTGGCCCATGGCTTGCCGCAGGTTTCGTTTTAAGCTGGCTGCACCTTTTGTTTGTTTCATAACAGGTCAGAATATTTGTGGGATGCGTTGAACAAGCCAGAACAGCCCTATCGCTGCGGCGGCTGTGCTGCCCGACCATAACACAAGCCGACCCGCCCCGATCAGGTACAACAGCGGCATGGTGACAAGCACCAGCCCGACCTGGGCCGCCTCTATCCCAAGGTTAAAGCCCAACAGCGCCACCACCAGAGAGGTGCCGCCAAGGTTCAGCGCCCCCAGCGCCGAGGCAAAGCCAAAGCCGTGAATGGTGCCGAAGAACGCGGCAACGGCGGCGCGGGGGAAATGCAGGAAAGGGCGCAGATTATCCACTGCCGTCAGAATGATCGACAGGGCGATCAGCGCCTCGATCACGGCGGCGTTGGGGCTGAAAACCCGCGTGGCAGCGGCGGTCAGGGTCACGGCATGGGCCAGCGTGAAACCGGTCACCGCCGCCAGAATACCCGCAGCAGCAGACTTTGCGCTGCGGCTGGAGCAGACAAACGGCAGCATCAGCGCCAGCAGAAACACGATGTGATCCTGCCCACCTGACAGGTGATCAACGCCCGCCCGGAAATAGGAAGCAAACGTTGCCAGAGCCCCCGCGCTGGAGCCGTCAAGCACAAGGCTTGGTGCGGTGCGGCTGATCAGCTCGGTTGACCGGATGCCCTGCACCATCGCCGTCAGGAACATGCGGTGATCCGGGTCAATGTCGGTGAAAAGCATTGAGTGCAGCGTGACCACCGGGTCTGCCGAGGCGGGTGTGGGGCAGGTGCCGGAAAAGCCAAGATCAAGATAATCGACCCCGGCATCGGTCGAGGTGGAAGCTGCACTGCGCGTCAGGCCACAGGGGCCTTGCGGTGTCCCCAGCGCCACATTGGTCAGGACATAGTTTTCAACCGCAGGCAACCGCCGCTTTGCCTCGCCCCAGGTGATCTGACCATCAAGGTTTTCGTCCATCCAGACCGCAACTTCGATATCGCGAAACGCGATGCGCAGGTCAGCGTTGACCGTTGCACCTTCAACTTTCAGCGTCAGGTAAGACTTGGTGGTTTCGTGGGCTAACGCCGCGCCAAATCCGACCGAAAGCCAAAGGATAACGGTGGCCAGTGCGGCAAGGACGCTCCGGGTCATGGCGCCACCGCGCGGATCGAGGCCGGAACGGCAAGACTGGGCACCACGATTTTCTGGTCCTTCATCCACGCCAGAACGGGAAGCGCGTCGACCGGTTGGCCTGCGGCGTCGGCGGCTTCCAACAGCAGCCGGGCATCATCAAATTCGTGCTGAAGGGTCCAGTTGACCTTTGCACGCTCTAAAGCCTGGGTTGGTGTCTTTGCCAGAAACAGGAAGTACATGGCGTCTTCGCGGGCATGGGCGTTCAGCCCAAGTGCAAGGTTCTGCTTGACGCGGGCGGCCACTTCGCCTTCAGCCTGCGTCGCTGCTGCCGCATCGCCAGAGGCGCGGGCGGCCAAGGCCCGGCGGATCAGAACGCCATCGACGGGCGGTGCGGACTGAAGCAAATCGGTCACCTCTTTGGCCCGGTTCTGACCCAATAACAGATCGGCCAGCATCATCCTTTCGCGCAAGGCATCGGGATTGACGGCCAGCACTGCCTTGAGGTTTTTCTCTGCCGGGGTCGCGTTGCCTTGCAGCATGGCAATCTCGCCCATCAGGCTTTCAGCCCAGGTCATCAGACCGGGGGCAAGAAGCCCCGGAGTCGTGGTCAGCCCCTCCAGTCGCTTGTAAACCTGCGGCGCGGTGGCGGTCATGGTCAGCGCGGTGGACTGGCACAGGAAAGCGATGTCCGGTCTTGCGGCGCGCAGCCGGGCGCAATCCGCCTGTGCCAACGTTAGATCGCCTTGCACCAAATGGATGGTGGACCGCATGAGGATGGCGTCGGCAAGACCGGAGTCAGCGGCGATGGCGCTGTCCAGCAGGGTCAGCGCGCCGTTGAAGTCATGCTGGTATTGCCGGGCCTCTGCCGCAAGGCGCAGCGTTTCCGGGGTTGGGGCACCGGCAAGAAACGGGCGCAAAACCCCCAGCGCCGCCCCCACAAGCCGAGAGTTGCCAGCCTTGCGACCGGCACCAATCAAGGCCGAGGCGGCAGCTGTCGCGGCCTGAAGATCATCAGGATGCGCTCTGGTCGTTGTCAGCAAGGGGGCAAGTCCTGCGAACTGCGTCATCGGGCCGGACGACAGCCGCGCCACGATCTGATCATCGGCGATGTCGTCGCCCCGGGCCGAGGGACCCTTATCCGCAAGGGTGGCCGCAAAGATGACCGCTGCCCCCAGGACCATTGCCCCAGCCAAAGCCCCGATCTGCCGTGGTGCGGGCAACCATGCCAACTGTGCGTATGATCCCGACATGTGGTTTCCTTAAATGACTGCCCAAGCTACGCGGCAGGATCAGCGCAAGTTTCAGACGGACGCAAAAAGAGCTGTAAGGCCAAGGCCGTCATGGTTGCCCTGCGGTGGTCAGATCAGGGACCAGATGGCGCAGGTCGGGTTGCGGCAGGGATTTCACTTTGACAGCCGTTTTGCCCACAGGTACGTCAGCAGGCTCGGGGTCAAATTCGGGGGCCGGTTCAACGTCTGTGGTATCTGCCCCGTCCGCCGCCGCTTGCGTTGGCATTGCGGCAGGCGGGGCGACAAAACCCAAGGCCTGCTGCCGGCCGCCGATCTCGATCCAGATCTTGTCGGCGGCGATGTCAAACAGCGTGCCGCCTCCAGGCAGCACATCGCCTTTGCCATAGCTTTGCGCTGGCGCGTCATCCATGCTTAAAAGCACATGCGCGGGGCCGGACCCGGGCATCAAGACGCCTTGCAGCGCAAGGCCGCGCTTCTGCACAATGGGTGCGTTTTGCGGTGCTTCGGCGGGTGTTGGTTCCGGCACGACGGGCACCGCACCAAAGGGCTGAAACTCCAGAATAGGTTGCAAACTGACCCGCAGCACGGGCCGTGCTTCACGGGCCGGATTGAGTTTTGCATCAATGGGCGCAGGGTCGGCAGCCATGGCTTGCGGCCGCAGTTCCATCCCCAGAGCGGCGATTTCGCCCAGCACGACGATCCAGACCCATCCCAGTTTTGCAGGACCAAGGTTGCGTTTCATGGGCCACCTGCACCAGACGCCAGCACCAAGCCGGACAATTGCACTGTCGCGGCACCCTGCGAAACGGACGCCGTCACATCCACCTGAAGCAGGGTCGGGTCCGAGGTGGGCGTTTCCTTGACCACAACCGTAACGTCGCGGCCCAGCATCTGCACCGGACCTGCCGCTGGGTGCAGGCCAAGCGCCCGGTCTGTCAGCCAGTTTTGCGCAGCCCAGGTCGCAGCAAAGCGTGCTTCCAACGCGCCGACGCGGGTGATGTTCGCCTCGGTCGAGCGCAGAAAGCTGACGGCGGTGATGGCCAGGATCGCCAGGGCGATCATGGCCTCGATCAAAGAGAAGCCAGCTTCGGTCTGGCGCAGGGGTTGGGTCATGGTGCCGCCCCGACCCGGGCCTTCAACCCGTCGTAACGCAGAAATACCGTCTGATCCGGCCCCATAAGGCGCAGATCAAACGGGATTGATGCGCCATCGGCGGACAAGAGCAAGGCCTGTGTGCTGCCGTTGAAGGGTTGAAATGCCAGATCGGGAATTGACTGCCACGGGGGTTCCGTCGCGGCATCGGCTGCCACAAGGCGATACCCCAGCGGGCCCAGTTGCAGCACGCGGTCCTGCCCGGTTTGCAGGGCGTCATCGGACGCCTGAGTGACGGCGATGGCCATCGTGGCAACCGCCGCGCTGAAATCTTGCGTCGACCGGCCAAACCCAAGGCGCAGCATCGCGGCACCGGTGGTAATCGCAATGATCGACAGAACCACAAGGATTTCCACCAGCGTCACGCCAGCCTGTGCATCCCGGCCGCTGGGTCGGATCATCGGCATCTTAACTGGTCCCAGCGGCTGCATTGGTCAGATCGGCATTGACGCCGTCGCCACCGGCCACGCCATCCGCCCCTAAAGATATCAGGTCAAAAGGTGCAGACTGGCCCGGTGCAGACTGGCCCGGCGTGGCGTAAATATAGGGATTGCCCCAGGGGTCTTGCGGCAGCGTGGCCAGATAGCCACCCTCGGCCCAGGTTTCGGGTACCGGGTCCAGCACCGGGCGATGGACCAACGCATCCAGCCCCTGTTCCGTCGTCGGATAACGGCGGGCATCCAGCCGGTACAGTTCCAGCGAGGCGGCCAGCGTGCGGATGTCTGATCTGGCCACCGTCACCCGCGCCTCATCCGGCCTGCCGATTACATTCGGCACGATCAGCGCCGCGATGATGGCGATGATCACAAGCACCACCATCATTTCAATCAGCGTGACGCCGGCATCTTTCTGCCGTCTTGGCAACTTGCGTTTTCTGCGCGGCACCATCTGCAATCTCCCCGGATCAGTATTTTCGGCTTTCAATTGATACGGGCTGAAACCTTCCCAAGTTTCAGCCCGTAGATGTTCCAAGTGGAATAAACCAAGGGGCGGCGATGAAACGGTTTGCACGACTTCTGCTTCGGCCCGGCAAGGCGCGCGCGGTTGTGCCGGTGGCCTCGGATGGGATGCTGATCCTGCGGCTGACCTTGCCGCCACTGGCGGGTGCCCAGCGCCGGGCTGCGGCGCAGTTCGCGGTGGAACCTTACCTTGCCCAACCCCTTGAGGCGGTGCGGGTCATCCTTGGCCCGAGGCTGGAGGAGGCCGGCGCTGCCTATCTGGCAGTGGTTGTGGCGCATGACACGCTTGGCGATCTGATGGCCCGGCATCCGACCGGTCGTGCCGATCTGGTGCCCGATGTCCTGTTGCTGCCCCGCCCGCCCTCTGACCACTGGACAGTGGCACAGCGTGAAGGGCGCTTTCTGGCGCGATTGCCGGATGGGACCGGCTTTAGCGCAGCCGAGCCCGGCTTTCGCGCCGTGTGGCAGCTTGCAGGTCAGCCGGGCATCCAATGGGTACATGGCGCGGCTCCGGCAGACCTGGCGCTGTCGAGCCACAGCACTGATAACCTTGTCTGGCAGCCCGAGCCCGCTTTGGCCGGTTTCAATCTGGCGGGCGACCGGCTGCCAGAGTGGCGCCAGCCGCGCAAACTATTGGCTTTGGCTGCTGTTCTGACCTTAGGTCTTGGGGCACACATGGCGCTTTTGGCGCATGAGACTCAACGGCTGGCGACAGCGGCGGACGCGGCAGAGGTGCGATTGCGGCAGGTTCTGGCAGATCGGGGCATCGCCGTTGGCGCCTCGGTTGACGCTGCCGCTGCCGCTGCTGCTGCACTGAAAGGCGTTGCGGCTGACGATGGCAAGGCTTTCCTGCCGCTTTTAAGTGCCGCGCTTCATGCCATGCAGGTTCAGTCAGGGCTGGTTGCGCTGCAAGACCTTGCGTTTGACAAGCATGGCGGCAAGCTGACCCTGACCTTGCTGGCAAGTGACCTTGGCCCCCTGCAAGATTCGGCGGCCCTTCTGACCAAGGCTGGCCTTGGTGCGGCGCTGGGGGTTTTGACCGCTGGGCAGGGGCAGGCGCGCGCCACGGTTGCCATCTTGCCGGGGGCTGCGGGATGATCACCCTTTTCCCGCAGGCCACGGAAAGGATTGCCAGCCTGACACCGCGTGAGCGATTTTTGCTGGTGGCAGGGGCGGTTGCCCTTGCGGGCTGCATTCTTGTTCTGGGCATCTGGCAACCGCTTTTGGCCCATCAATCCGCTGAAAAAGCCCGGCTTCAACGGTACGAGCGCAGTTTGGCCGCCCTGCAACAGATGCCGGTTGCCGTGGCCGTCAAGGCCGATCCGCGCCCGATGGCAAGCATCCTGACGCAAACGGCTGTCGCCCAGAACCTGACCATTCTGCGACTGGACACGCCAAAAGAGGGCACCGCGACGCTGTCCTTGCAAGATGCCCCGTTTGACACCCTGATCCTGTGGATCGACGGGCTGGACCGTGACAACGGCCTGACCGTCATCTCAGCCACGATCCGGCGAACTGACGCGCCGGGGATCGTATCTGCCGACCTTTCGCTACAAAGGGCCACACCATGACCGAAGCTGCACGCCTTGTCGTACCCCTTTTGCCCTATGCCTTCGCACGCGACAGTGGCGTGATCCTTGAAACGGGCCTTGATGCGCCGGTTTGTCTGTACCACCAGCAAACCGCGCCCATTGCCCTGATGGAAGTCCTGCGCCTGTCCGGCGGCCGCGCTGAACTTCAGGTGCTGGATGCCGGGGCCTTTGCCGAACGTCTGGCCCGCGCTTACCGCGATACCTCGTCCGAAGCGGCGGCAGCGGCAAGTGCTGATGGCGATCTGGCGGCTTTGGCCGACAGTGCTGCCGTGGTGGATGACTTGCTGGATCAATCCGACGACAGCCCGGTGATCCGCCTGATCAACGCCCTGCTGCTGGAGGCGATCCGGGAACGCGCCTCGGACATCCATATCGAGACGCAGGAAAAGCGCCTTGTCGTGCGGTTTCGCATTGATGGCGAACTGCGCGAGGTTCTGTCCCCCCGCCGTGCCTTGGCGCAGCATCTGGTCAGCCGCATCAAGATCATGGCGCAGCTTGACATCGCCGAACGCCGTCTGCCGCAGGATGGCCGGGTGTCTTTGCGG
The DNA here is from genome assembly GCA_043721775.1 of Rhodobacterales bacterium. GTDB lineage: Bacteria > Pseudomonadota > Alphaproteobacteria > Rhodobacterales > Rhodobacteraceae > Stagnihabitans. The sequence goes on along the minus strand of JAYSQA010000331.1, from coordinate 8,792 downwards.
GTGGGCGGGCATGAAGTGGATGTCCGCGTGTCCACCCTGCCCGCCCAGCATGGCGAGCGGGTGGTGATGCGGCTTCTGGACCGGGGGGCGGCTCAGTTCGGGCTGGACCGTCTGGGGATGAGCGCGCGGGACGCCCAAACCTTCACGAACCTGCTGGCGCGGCCCGATGGGATGTTGCTGGTGACCGGCCCGACCGGTTCGGGCAAGACCACCACGCTTTACGCGGCGCTTGATGCTTTGAACCAACCCGCAGTCAATATCATCACCGTCGAGGACCCCATCGAATATGCGCTGGAAGGCATCGGCCAGACCCAGGTGAACCCACGGACCGAGTTGACCTTTGCCCGTGGCCTGCGCGCCATCCTGCGGCAAGACCCCGATGTGATCATGGTTGGCGAAATTCGTGACCGCGAAACCGCGCAGGTGGCGGTCGAGGCGGCGATGACCGGGCATTTCGTCCTGTCCACCCTGCACACCAACACGGCGATCGGTGCGGTGGCGCGCTTGGTCGATATGGGGGTGGAACGCTTTCTGCTGGCACCAATGCTGGCGGGCGTCGTGGCGCAACGTCTGGTCCGCAGGCTATGTCCGGCATGCCGCACACCTGACCACGCGACCGAGGCTGATTGCCGCCTGATGGCCGGGCTGATCACCCCTGGCCATCCGATCTATCGGGCCGAGGGGTGTCCTGCCTGTCAGGGCCACGGCTATCTGGGCCGCACCGGACTTTATGAGGTGGTGCAGGTCAGCCGCAAGATGCAAAGCCTGATCCACGAAGGCGCCTCTGATGCAGCACTGACCGCCGAGGCGCGGGCGCATGGCCCCTCGCTGCTGCAAGACGGCTTGCGGCTGGTGGACGCGGGCCAAACCACCGTCGAAGAGGTCGCCCGCGTGGCGCAGGAGGTCTGATCATGCCGGGTTTCCGCTTTCAGGCCACCGACCCGCGCGGAATGGTTCAAACCGGGGTGACAGAGGCCGTCTCTGCGGCTGCGGCCCGGCAGGCTATCCGTGACCGGGGCCTGACCCTCGTTTCCCTTCAGGCCGAACGCACCAATACCGCGCGCGGTGCGGCCCTTGGCCTGCGCAGCCTGACGCTGGTAACCCGGCAGTTGTCGACCCTGATCGGTTCTGGCTTGCGGATTGATGAGGCGCTGAAGACCATAGCCGGGGGGCAGCCCCCCAAAGTGGCCGCCATTCTGTTGTCGATCCGCACCGGCCTGACCGAAGGCCGCAGCCTGACCGAAGCTTTGGGCGATCATCCGGCAAGCTTCTCGGACGACTTCCGCGCCTCGGTTCGTGCGGGTGAGCAGGCGGGACGGCTGGATGCCGTGCTGAGCCATCTGGCGGATTTTGTGGAAAACCGGGCGCGCAACCGGCAAACCGTGCTGCTGGCGCTGCTGTATCCGGCGCTGCTGGGGCTGGTCAGTCTGGGGATTGTCACCATGCTGATGCTGTTTGTCGTGCCTGACATCGTGAAGGTCTTCACGGCGCGTGGGGCGGCTTTGCCCTTTCTGACACGGGCGCTGATTGCGGCAAGCAGTTGGGTGCGCAGCAGTGGTGCTTTGGCCGCAGCGGTCTTTGCCGGTCTGGCCTTTGGGCTGACGCTTTGGCAGCGCAAGGTCGCCAACCGGCAAAAGCTGCACCGCCTGACGGCCACTGGCTGGCTGACCCGGCGTCTGGTGCAACGGATCAGCGCAGCCCAGTTCGCCTCGACCCTTGCGACGCTGGTGCAAAGCGGTGTGCCGCTGGTGGCGGCCCTTGATGCTGCGGCTGATGCGACGCCCAACCTGCACATCCGGGCCTGCATCACGGCCTTGACGCAGAAGGTTCGGCAGGGCTCTGCCCTGCGCACGGCGATGGAGGCCGCTGGCTGTTTTCCCGCCATGCTGACAGCCATGGTCGCCAGCGGCGAGGCGAACGGCAGGCTGGGCGATGCGCTGTCCCATGCCGCCAACGACCAGCAGCGCGATCTTGATGCCTGGGTCAAGGCCGTGGTGGCCTTGGTTGAACCGGGAATCCTGCTGGTGATGGGGGGGCTGGTGATGACCATCGTGCTGGCCATCCTTTTGCCCATCGTGTCAATGAATTCGCTGGTTTCAGGATGACCGGCAGCCGCAATCCGCACCGCAACCCCCAGGCCGGAATGACTTTGGTAGAGGTGCTGGTGGCGCTGGCTGTCTTTGCCGTCATCGGCACGGCCTCTTTTGCGCTGCTGGATCAGACCCTGCGCAGCCAGCGGCTTTCTGACGTGCGGCTGACACGTCTGGCCGATTTGCAGCGCCTGATGCGGATCGTGACGCTGGATACGATGCAAGCCCTGCCAGACAGTCTGACGGTCGACAAAGCCGGGGTTGGCTTCCTGCGCCGAGGGTCGGCTGCATCACAAGACGCGCCCGGCGCAGAAGGGCTGTTGGTGCGCTACCGCCTTGGCACCGACGGATTGCAACGCCAGATCGGACCCGGGGGCAGCCAGCCCGATTGGCAGCTTTTGCTGCCCGATGTCCGGTCTGTTGTGTGGCAGCCTGTCGTCAGACCGGACCCGTCGTTAGCCACTCCCGGCCCCAACCCCGGCACCGCGCAGGCCACAGGCCTTGACCTGACGGTTCAGTTGACCGGTGATGAGACGATCCGCGGTGTCTTTGCCTTGCCGTCCACTCCTCCGTCAAAGCCTGCGCCATGACACAGCGTCTGCCCGAACGTGGCGTGGTTCTGGTCACCATCCTGGCGGTCATGGCGCTTTGCGTTGCCGTCATCGTGGCGATGACAACCCGGTCTGAACAGGCAACGCTGGCCACCCTGCACGGCCTTGACCAATCCCAAGCGCAACGGCTTGCCACCTCTGCCGAGGCCATTGCCATGTCTGCCTTGCAGCAAGACCTGTATGAAGCCCCAAAGACCGATGGCCCAACCGAGCCTTGGGGACAGATTGGCCAGTCTGAAGCCATAGCGGCCCTGGGGTCGGTCGCAGTGTCGCTTTGGGATGAATCAGCGCGGTTCAATGTCAACACCTTGTTGAACGGCAATCCGACGGGACGGCACTACCTCAAGGCCATCGTTGCGGCGGCAGGGCTGCCACCAGACGTGGCCGTACGGATATCAGCCGCCCTGCGCGGCGGCCACCCGCTTCAGCAGATCAGCGATCTGGTTGCCCGCGCAGGTCTGTCAGAGACCGAAGTTGCGGCCCTGGTCCCCGTGGTGACCTGCGCGCCAGTCCTGTCCGGCACCGTGAACATCAACACCGCCGATGGCATGCTGTTGCGGGCGATGCTGCAAAACCCGGACCTTGCCGCCCATATAATCGCGCGTCGCAAGACCGACCTGATCACGCCCGATGTGCTAAGCGACATGGGTGTGATCCTGCCTGCCGGGCTGTCCTTGCGTTCTGACATCTTCGGTTTGCAAATCTCGGCAGCGGTTGGCAGCGCGAAAGTGCAGACCTATTCCCGCGTTCAACGCTGGATCGGCGCGGATGGGGTGCCCCATGCCGTCATCTCGGCCCGCAAATGGATTTCGTCCAACTTTACCGCCAAGCCATCGGGTTAAGACGCCAATCCGGTGGCATAAATCGGCAACCTCCAGTTCCGGACCCCTGCCAGGCCCGTACCTTATTGACATCCCGGGCCGTCCCTGACGGACTGGAAACATGAATCGGCCACCCGATGCAAAGCGTAGAGGTTGCTTTGGCGGCGGTGGAAAAGATTGAAAGCAGGCCCTATTATCTGATCGTTCAGGACTGGCTGACCGAAAATATCGCGCGTGGGGCGCTGCCGGAAGGCGCGCGCCTGACTGTCGCCGGTATGGCGCATCGCCTGTCGGTCAGCCGGTCGCCCGCGATCCGGGCGATGGACAATCTGGTGACCGCACAGGTGCTGACGCCGCTTGGCCGGGCGGGTTATCTGGTCGGCCCACTTCCCACAAACCCGCCGCAGAGCCGGGGTCAAGTCGTCAACCTGTTCATGCTGGCCGTCAGCCTGCCCAAGACCGATGCGGCGCTTAACGCTGCGGCTGAATGGGAAAGGATTCTGGCGGCCGTTGCGCAAGCGGTTGCAACCTGTATCCCCCCTGGCATCTATCAAATCTCGGAAAGCGCGAAGGAAGAGCATTTTACCGTCAGCCGGACCGTGACCCGTGAAGTGCTGGCGCGGCTGCATGAACACGGCGCCATCCGCAAAGATCGCGGATCACATTGGATCGCAGTGCCTTTGTCGGCGCGAAAGCTTGACGAACAGCATGAAGTGCGCCGGGTGCTTTAACGCGCAGCCCTGGTGCTGGCGGCACCTAGGCTGGGCCGCGCTGTGCTGGACGAAATGGCTGGGCGGCTTGACGCTGCCGAGGCCGTCGGCCCGACGATCTCATCCATGGTGATGAACGCCCTAAAGGCGGGTTTGCACGATACCTGTCTGGCAGCACAGTCAAATCGGCGGATCACCGGGTCTATCGCAGGGGTGCAGGGTGCCCGGCTGATCAACCGGCTTTTTGCAACGCATGTCGCCCAACTTGACGAAAGCAATCTTCTGTCGGAACACCGGCGGGTTCTGGGCCATCTGCGGCTGGGCGATGCTGAAGGCGCTGCGGCGGCCTTGCGCTATCACCTTGACGCTGACCACAACCGCACGCGCGAACGCCTGAAGGTTCTGTCGGTTTTTGCTGACCCCACCGTGCCGCCCTACCTGATGAGGATGTTCTGACATGCCCTCTTCCGCCCACAACCAAAGCCGCAGGTGATCGGGCGCAGCGAACTGGTTACCGCACCGATCCGAAAACAGGCCCAAGCCGACTTGGGCTTTCCGATCAAGTTTGAACTGGCCGACAGCATCGAAGGTTTGCAGCGCGTCATCACCGGGCCCGAAAGCTTTGACCCTTGTCATCAATGGCATACCGTCAACACGATGTAGACGGCCCGCTGCATTCAGCCGATGCGGCTCGACAAACTGACTCTCGGCGGTGAAATTCTGCAAGCGGTGCGCGGACGGTCAGGGCCAGGCCAGATCATTGGCACCGTGTTTGACCGGCTGTTCGTGCAGGGCGACGGTCGGCTGGGGTCCGAACCGTCAGACGCGTTGTGGATGCTGCCCCTGCTGCACGGCGTCGACAGTTTTGTTTACGCCGATGCGTTGCACAAGGTGATTGACCGGGAGGAGCCGGAAAGCTGGGGCTGGCTCTTGGATCAGCGACTGCGTGGCCGGGTGGTGATGGTCAACGACCCCGTTCCTGGCATGATAGAGGCCGCTTTGGCCGTTGAGGCCCAGCGCAGCGCGACCTTTGCCGATATTGGCAGCTTGACCCTTGACGAGGTCGATGAAGTGGCCGCCTCGTTGATTGCGCAAAAGCGGCTTGGGCATTTCCTCGGCTGCTGGAACAGCTTTGAAGACTCGGCACGGCTGATCACCAAGAGCGTTTTGGTCGCATGCATGTGTTCACCCGGAGTGGCGCAACTGCGGGCGAAGGGGGCCAGGGCCTCGGTATCGACCCCAATCGAAGGATGCCGGGGCTGGCACGTCGATTTGTGCGTATCCGCAGCCTGCGGCGGTGACAAGCTGGGCATGGCCTATGCCTATCTGAACTGGTGGATGAACGGTTGGGCCGGGCCTCGGCGGCGCGGCAGGGCTATTACGCGACCCTCCCATCGCGGGTGCGGGCCCACCTTGGGCCGGGAGAGTGGGAGTACTGGTACGAGGGCCAGCCTGCGATGCTTGCCCTAAAGGACCCCTACGGGCGCAGTACGGTGCCGCATGGCCATGTCCGTGAAGGCGGCTCACACCGCGACCGGATGAGCAGGGCACGGGTATGGAACACCTTCATGGACGAACACACCCAGGTCGTCCGCCGCTGGCGCGAGGTTCTGGCCACCTGACCGCGCCTGTGCGCCATCGCTTTTGCGTCCACCTGAACGGCCCGGATCACAACACCGTATCGTTTGATACCCATCACCATTGCAGGTTGCCAGCGCCAGCCAAGTCAGGCTTGGGCAGACGCGTGCGATGACGGGGCCTGCAAGATCGGGCGGATCAAGCCCCTGTCCTGCGGCACAGCGCCTTGGGCGGCGCAGTCCGGCGTGCCCATTGGTGGCGCGCTTATCGGCGTCTTGGTGCATCCGACATCGACCCGGATGACCATCACCCCATATCCTCGCCAGGCCTTGGGTGAATGTTGCATCCATAATGCACTAATTTCGCAACCCGTGATGGCATTGGCGCACACCGCGATGACGGGCCGCTTTCAGCGGATAAGCCCGCCAAGCCGGTCAAATCATAAGCCAAAGCGCGCTTCTTGGCCGACCAATTCACGCTGACGGGCGGTTTCAGACAAGCAGAGGCCATCCGCAAACCGCACCCCTGACCCCGCAGAATTCGAGCATCTGAAGCTGCGCGAGAGAGGCACATTCCAGTCCCGGTGTCTGGAGCAGGATGCGTGGCTTGGTTCAGGTGATTGCGCAGGCGATTTTGGCGGGCCGGGCGGCAAGGCCGTGCGGCCCGTCGCGATCGGCACCGCTTTGTAGCCGTCTGGCAGGAACACCCGCCTGTGGGTCGCGCATCGACGGTTAATGCGGGGTGGCAGGTTTGACGGCACCTTGGGCGCGATGGCGCTTTGGCTGCGGTCTGGGCGCTGATCTTTACCTGCGGGCCGCTACGACCACCCTTTGAACGGTTGTCCCCAATCGAACTGGGCAGCCGGTTTCCGACTGCGGTTTTTTGGGGTTTCCCGGGCCAATAATTGGCCTGTCATCGCCAAGGGCTGTAACCGGGTGCTTGATGCCGCAGGCGACAGCATCGACACGGCGATGAAATCTGTCAGGCTTTACCCAGCCATGGCCCTGAACGCCGCGCAAGATGCTCTTGCCGGGTTTCTGGTGTCACATGTCTATCAGGGCCCCGCGCTGGAACAGGCAGGTCGGCCGGTCCCGATGCGGCGACGAAGGACCGGATCTGGGTCTGGGTCTGACCCGTTGAAACCCTGCGTTTCGAATCGACAAAAGCCGATGCTTTGCACTTTACACCAAAAATCATGCAAATGCGGCTTGGGATGCCAGAAACTTTCGCGCTGCCATGAATGTCAAAGGTTTGGCCCACGTGGGGCTTGGCGAAATGAACGCGGCTAAAGCCAGGCTGCAACCAAGGCGCCCATGGCCGGAGCGTAAGGCATGCGGATTTCCCAGGATCTGGAACTTGTGCATGTCACCAAGCGCTATGTCGGTGGCGCGGTCGCGGTGTCCGACGTCAGCCATTTGTTTGTAGGCGGTAGCTATGTGTGCCTGCCTGGACCCTCTGGCTGCGGAAAATCCTCGACCCGGCGGATGATTGCCGGGCACGAGGCGGTGTCAGAAGGCCAGATCGTGCTGGCGGGAAAAGAGGTGGCGCAGTTGCAGCTGGCCAAACGTGGCACGGCCATGATGTTTCAAAGCTACGCCTTGTTCCCCCACCTTAGCGTCATCGACAACGTGGGCTTCAGCCTGAAAATGAAGGGCGTCGATACAGGTGAGCGGCGCAAACAGGCGGGCGAACTGCTGGAACTGGTCGACATGACGAAATACGCCGACCGTCTGCCCGCCCAACTTTCAGGCGGTCAACAGCAGCGCGTGGCTTTGGCGCGCGCCCTGATCACCAGGCCGCAGAGCCTGTTGCTGGATGAACCGCTTTTCGCTCTTGACGCCTTCCTGCGCATTCGAATGCGGGCCGAATTGAAGAAACTACAGCGCGAGTTGAAGATTTCCTTCCTGCACGTCACCCATGGCCAGGACGATGCTTTGGCTGACGAGATTGTCATGATGAACGTGCGCCGGATCGAGCAGACAGGCCCCGCGCGCGAGGCGTTCAACGCGCCCACCACCGAATTTGTTGCGAAGTTCATGGGCGGTCACAACGTTCTGGCCCTGCCACAAGGCCGCTTCGCCCTGCGCGCCGATGAAGTGCGTCAGGCGGCCGAAGGAACCGATGCAGTTGTGACCTCGGTTGAGCTTCAGGGCGCACATGTGGCGCTGACCGTCCGGGCCGCAGGCGACCAGGAGGTTCTGGCCCTGATCCCGGAAGCCATATTCTTCTCTGACCCCAAATCCCCCGGCGACGCCGTGCGCCTCGCCTGGGACTCAAGCCGACTGCACCGGCTTTCCGCCTGAATAAGAAACTGACACCAACAGCGAGGACCGCGATAAAAAAGAACCGCTGCTCCCGCCGTAGCCTGCTTAAGGGCGGCGCGGCGGCTATTGCCGCTTCGGCTTTCCCGGCACCGATGATCTGAGCGCAGGACATCAAGGATGCCGTGCTGCGCCAAGCTGGCACCGGCGTGTCGGCCTATAACGAGGTTGCAGCACAGGTCAAAACCGATCTGGGCTTTACGCTTGAAATGACGGCGCTGGATTCCGATGCCGTCACGCAAAAGGTCGCCACCCAGCCTGACAGCTATGATATTGTCGATATCGAATACTGGATCTGCAAGAAGGTCAGGCCGACCGGCACCTTGCAGGCGAGGCATGTGTCGAAGATCAAGAACTTCGACAAGATCGTGGGCATCTTCATCGACGGCAAGCTGACGCCCGACAGCGTGATTGCCCAAGGCACCGCCCCGCACACCGTGGGCTTTGTCGATGCGGTGGATGGCAAGGACTTCGCCAAGGCCCCGACCGGCTGGATGACCCTGATCCCGACAATCTACAACGCCGACACCCTTGGCATCCGCCCCGACCTGATCGGTCGTCCCCTGAGGTGGTTCGGTTTGTTTGAACAGGTTTTGGGCGTTTTCCAAGTGGATATCCGCCTTGTTTATGCCGCTGCCGCTTCCAGCATCAGCGCGTTGAA
>JAYSQA010000330.1:0-2271 GCA_043721775.1 Rhodobacterales bacterium | reverse complement strand
TATGTGGATGAGACCACCGCGCCGGTGCTGGACCCGGGGCGCGGCAAGACAAAGACCGGCTACCTCTGGGCCGTGTTGCGCGACGACCGTGGCTGGGGTGGCTCCGCGCCACCGGGCGTCGTGTTCCACTACCGTCCTGGTCGCAAGGGCGAATATGCCGCCGAAATTCTGCAAGGATTCAACGGCACGATCCAGGTCGATGCTTATGGCGGCTACTCTCATCTGGCGACGCCCAAGCGCCCGGGTGGAGATCCGTTGCATCTGGCTTTCTGCTGGGCGCACGGCCGCAGAAAGCTGATCAAGGCCAAGCCCCAGAAGGGCTCGCCCATCGTGGATGAAGCATTGCTGCGCATCGCAGCACTCTACAAGGTCGAGGACGCCATCCGCGGCTCGGACCCCGAGCGTCGCCGGGCCGCCCGGCAGGACCTGTCCCGCCCCCTAGTGGACGCGTTCTTCGCCTGGTTGAAGGCGCAGGCCGCGCGGGTCTCGCGCAAATCCGACCTCGGGGACGCCATGGCCTACATGCTGAAGCGCCAAGATGGATTCCGACTGTTCCTTGAGGATGGCCGCGTCGACATCGACTCCAACCTGGTCGAAAACACCATCCGCAGCCCGGCCATGAACCGCCGCAACGCGCTCTTTGCCGGCCACGACGAAGGCGGCCGGAACTGGGCCCGCTTCGCCAGCCTCATCGGCACATGCAAGATGAGCGGCGTCGAGCCATATGCCTATCTGCGTGACCTGTTCACAAAACTGGCCAACGGCCATCTCACCCGCGACATCGACGCCTTGATGCCATGGGCTTACACCCAGCAGGTCGACGGCGCATAAGGACCTCGTCTCGTAGTCCCTGACGAGCTACCGACAGCCTTCCGCTTCATCACATCGCCGCCGCCCGCAAGCCGAAATTCAATGGGGCGCAGACGCCGCATACATTAGAAATGGGGGATTACCGGGTCATTGGCGACGAAAACAGTGCAGCACACCCTCGACAGCGGCAAAGGTTGCGTTCTCGCTATCGAGATTCATCGCCTCTCGGGCGGCCGCAAAGAATGCCTGCCATTCCCTTGTGTCCTGCCGGTAGGTCCACGTCGTCGGCATCCGTCACCTCCCGTCGGCGGCCTCCAACCGTTCAGAGGCGGTCAGCCACATCGCTTCGGCCTTGTCCAGCGCGCCCATTACCTCGGCGTATTTACGATTCCAAGTTTCCAGCTCGCCGACACGGTCTGTCTCATACAATGCGGGATCGGCCAATTTCTTGGCAAGTTTATCACGCATGTCATTTAGCTTGGCCAGACGTTCTTCGTTCTTTCGCACGTCAAGCCGAAGGGAGGCGATTTCGTCTCGACTGGCCTTTTTGGGCTTCTCGGCGATTTTTGCGGCTGGTTTGGCGTCTTCATCCCCAGCCAGAAGCATCCTGCGGTAGGCTTCAAGATCGTCGGTGTATGGGGTAACCAGTCCACCCTTAACCAACCACAGCCGATCGGCGACCAAGGAAAGTAGGTGCATATCGTGGCTGACAAGGATCACAGCGCCCGAGTATTCAGTCAACGCTTCCACCAAAGCCTCGCGGCTTTCCATGTCAAGGTGGTTGGTCGGTTCGTCGAGGATCAACAGATGCGGGGCATCGATTGTCGCCAAAAGCAGGCTCAGTCGTGCCTTTTGACCACCAGATAACCTGCCTACTTCCGTTTCAGCCTGATCAGCACCAAGTCCAAACCCCGCAAGCCGCGCCCGCAATCTGGGCTGTCCCTCGTCGGGACGCAGCCGCACGATGTGTTGCAAGGGGGTTTCGTCTATGTGCAACTCGTCCACTTGATGCTGGGCGAAATAGCCGATGCGCAGTTTGGACGATTGGACAAGCCGGCCCTCGCACGCACCGAGTTTGCCTGCCAGCAACTTGGAAAGCGTTGACTTGCCCTCACCGTTGCGGCCCAGCAAGGCAATGCGGTCATCCTGATCAATGCGCAAAGACATTTTGCGCAGGATCGGCGGACCGTCATATCCTACGGCCACGTTTTCCATGTTTATGATTGGCGGCGACAATTCCTCAGGTTTGGGGAACGTGAACACCACCTTTTTGGCGTCTTCCGGCGCGGTAATAGTCGTCATTCTTTCCAGCATTTTCACGCGAGATTGTGCTTGGGTGGCCTTTGACGCTTTAGCCTTGAAACGGTCCACAAAGGATTGCAGGTGGGCGCGACGGGCTTCCTGCTTTTTGGCTTCTGATTGCAGTACCGCGCGGCGTTCCGCCATCTGGCGGGCGAACTG
>JAYSQA010000329.1:0-6059 GCA_043721775.1 Rhodobacterales bacterium | reverse complement strand
GCACCGCCTGGAACCGCTTCGCCAACGACCCAAATACCGTAACCTCAATCACAACCAGAAGCTGGGCACAGGTCAATTGAACGGGCCGTTGGTATAAGTACCCCCCATGGGAAGCCTGGCGGGATATTTGCGCCTGTATGAAAGGGGTTTGGGGTGGAGCCTTTGATTCTGATGTTGCGGGGTGTGAATGTATCGGGCGCCAACCGGCTGCCGATGGTGGAGTTTCGCGACATGCTGGCGGGCATCGGCTTTCAGCGGGTTGAGACCTACATTCAAAGCGGCAATGCGGTGTTTGTGGGAGAGCGGGTGGGGGCGGAGGCTTTGGTGGCGGATGCCCTGCGGGTGTCATTCGGGCTGACGGTGCCGGTCTTTGTGTTGACGCTGGCCGCCATGGCTGCGGCGCTGGCGGCCAATCCTTTTGGGGCGGAAGGCGAGGTGAATGGGGCCCGCGTCCATGTGGTTTTTCTGAAGGATGCCGCTGTGTTGAAGCCGGGGCTGGAGGCTTTCGCCTCCAAGGGCGAGCGCTTTCATCTGGGTGAGGCGGCGTTTTACCTGCATACGCCGCAGGGGTTTGGCACCTCTGTCGTGGCGGAAAAGCTGCCCCGGTTTCTGAAGGCCACGATGACCGCGCGCAACCAGCGCTCAGCCGAGGCCATTCTGCGGATGGCAGCCAGGTTGACGGGAACGTGATTGTGCGGGCTTCGGGTTCGGTGGCAGGCTGGCAGGATGCGGTGGTTTTTGGCGCTTGTACTGATCTTGCCGGGATGGCTGCGGGCGGAGACGCTGCCCGCGGACTGCGTGGCTTTGGCGGATGCCGGGGGCCGGGTCGTGCCGGTACGCTATGGCCCGCCGCCGCCGGAGGGTGTGGTGCGCATTCGCTATATTGACCATTCCATGTTCGCCATCGAAACGCCGGGCGGGTTGATGGCTGTCACCGATTACACCGGCAAGATCGGCAATCGTGCAGTCGTGCCCGAAATCGTCACGATGAACAATTACCATGACACGCATTACACCAATCACCCTGATCCCCGGATTCCGCTGGTGATCAAGGGCTGGGGGCCGCCGGGTGAGCCTGCAGCGGTGGATGTCGATCTGGGGGAAATGCGCATCCGCAACGTCACCAGCGACCTGCGCGGGCCGTTTGGCGAGGGGGCGCGGCAGGACGGCAATTCGATCTTCATCTTCGAGGTGGCGGGGCTTTGCATCGTGCATCTGGGCCATCTGCATCAGGTGCTGGACGCGGGCAAGCTGGCGCGGATTGGCAGGGTCGATGTGCTGATGGTACCGGTGGATGGCGAATTTACCATGGATCAGGCGGCGATTGCCGGGGTGGTGCGCAGCTTGCGTCCGCGCATCGTGCTGCCGATGCATTGGTTTACGCCCGAAATCCTTGCGCAGTTCCTGACCGACATGCAGGCCGATTACCCCTCGCTTGTGGTGGCAGGGCCGGAAATCGAGGTGTCGCGGGCGACTTTGCCCATGGCTTCCGAGATTGACGTTCTGGCACCGGAACCTTTCCCCTGAATGGGCTTGGCGCTAAGACGGGGGCCAAGGAGACCCGATATGCTTAACCCCGCCGACCCCGCCTTTCTTGACGCACTTGCGGCGCATCTGCCGCCTGGCACGCTGCGCGCGGTGGAACCCCGCTATCAGGAGGAGCCGCGCGGCAAGTGGCACGGCCAGGCTGCGGCGGTGGCCTGTCCGGATACGACGGAAGCGGTGGCGGTGATCGTCAGAGCGGCGGGGGCGGCTCGGGTGGGCATTGTGCCGTGGGGCGGTGGCACCGGACTGGTCGGCGCTCAGGTGATGACGGAAGGGCCGCTGCCGCTGATCCTGTCGCTGGAGCGGATGAACCGCATCCGGGCGGTTTACCCGGAGGAAAACGTGGCTTTGGTCGAGGCTGGGGTGATCTTGGCTGACGTCCACAAGGCAGCGCAAGCGGTGGGGCGGATTTTTCCGCTGACACTGGCCAGCCAGGGCTCAGCCTTGATCGGCGGCAATCTGGCCACCAATGCGGGCGGCGTGAATGTGGTGCGCTATGGCAATGCGCGCGATCTGTGTCTGGGGCTGGAGGCGGTACTGCCGGACGGCCAGATTTGGCACGGGCTGAAGCGCCTGCGCAAGGACAACACCGGCTATGACCTGCGCGGCCTGCTGATTGGCGCCGAGGGTACGCTTGGCGTGATTACAGCCGCCAGCCTGCGCCTGTTCCCTCAGCCCGCAGCCGAGGGTGCTGCTCTGATGGTGGTGCCCGACCCTGCGGCAGCGCTGGCCCTGCTGGCCATGGCGCAGGGGCGTCTGGGCATGGTGCAGGCCTTTGAACTGATCTCGGGCATGGGCTTGGAGTTTCTGGCCGAGACCCTGCCGCAGGTCCGCCAGCCCTTTGCGACCAAGCCCGCCTGGATGGTGCTGCTTGATGTGGGGCTGGCGGTAGGCGCGCCCGAAGAGGCGCTGACTGACCTGTTCGCCGAGGCTTTGCAGGCCGGGTTGGTCAGCGATGGCCTCATTGCTCAGAATGCGGCGCAAAGGGCGCAGTTCTGGGCTGTGCGCGAGCAGATCCCCCTGGCAAACCGCGCTCTGGGGGCAGTGTCGAGCCATGACATCGCCTTGCCGCTTGGCGAGATCGCAGGCTTTATCCGCGATGCCGGCGTGGCTTTGGCGGCTTTGGGAACCTGGCGGATCAACTGCTTCGGCCATCTGGGGGACGGCAACCTGCATTACAACGTCTTCCCGCCGCAGGGCGAAAAACCCGCTGTCTACAAGGCGCAGGCTCAGGTGGTACAGGACCTTGTGCATGGCATGGTGGTAACACGCGGCGGCTCGTTCAGCGCCGAGCACGGCATCGGCAGACTCAAGGTCGCCGATCTTGAGCGGTACGGCGATCCGGCCAAACTGGCGGCGATGCGGGCGATCAAACAGGCGCTTGACCCTTTCGGCATCATGAACCCCGGTGCGGTGCTGCGCTAGGAACACGCCCGCATCCGTCCAGAACCGTCCCTCCAGTCTGTTTTTTCTTTCATTTTGGCACAAATATCCCCGGGTGGGTCCGGGAGGGCAGACGGCCCTCCGGGTCTTTATGCAGCAAACCGGGGGGTTAAAACCAGCACGCCCTGCCGGTAAACCGACAGGGCGCTGGGGTGGGTAGGTGGGTCACGTGTTGCAAGCAGCGCCCATCCGGTCGGGTAAACCGGACAAGACTGGTTTATGTCGATTCGGGTTAGCAAATGGTAAACGCGGATCGGAATCTGATCGGGGCTTCACCGGAACGTGAAAAGATCGAAAGAACAGTCAGGGCCGGCGCCGCAAAGGCCATGTCAACGTCAGCCGACCGGGACCCTGAGCCGCCAGGACAAGCAAACCTCCGGCAATTGACCAGTTCTTGACCATGATCGTCACCTGCCAGGGATCGGCGCGCAACTGCCAGTGAAACCAGCTGGTGAACAGGCAATAGACCGCCATCCCCAGCGCCCATCCCGCAATCCCCGGCCCAAAGATCAGCGCAAGGCCTGCTAGCAGATCAAACGCCGCCACCGGCCAGACCAGTTCGGCAGGCAGGCCGATCCCGGTGATCATTTGCACCACCGGAGCCGGGTCGCTGACTTTCTGCCACGCCCCACCCAGAAACAGGACAGCTATCAGCACACGGCCGACAAGGTTCATTATATCCTTCATCGCGCAAGACTGCCGCAGCCCGGCGGCCTTGGCAACCAGCCTCACCAATTTGGCGTGTCCCCTTGGCGTGTGGTGGATTCAGGGCAAAGCGCTCTGCCAGACGCTGTCGGTCTATCGTTATTCGCCTGAAACTGTTTGCCTGAAGCCCGCCGTCTAAAGGCCGCCGTCTAAAGGCCGCCATCGAAACCCCGCCGTCTAAAGCCCGCCGTCTAAAGTCCGTCGAACTGGCACAGCGCATAGACTTCCATACCCATCGCCTCAAGTTTTCTACGCCCGCCAAGTTTGGGCAGATCGACCACGAAAGCGCAGCCGACCACCTCCGCGCCAAGCCGCTCGATCAGGCGGATGCCAGCTTCGGCGGTGCCGCCGGTGGCCAGAAGATCATCAACCAGCAGGATCCTTTCCCCCGGTTGCATGGCGTCGTCATGCATCTCCACCACAGCCTCACCGTATTCCAGCTTGTAGGCCTGGCTGATGGTTTGCCCCGGCAGCTTGCCCTTCTTGCGGATCGGCACGAAGCCGGTGGAAAGCTGATGCGCCACCGCCCCGCCAAGGATGAAGCCCCGCGCCTCCAGCCCCGCGACCTTGTCGATGCGCATACCCGCGTAGGGCGCCAGCAACTGGTCGACGCAGATGCGAAAGCCGCGCGGGTCGGCGAAGAGGGTCGTCACATCGCGGAACAATATCCCCTCATGCGGGAAGTCAACGATGGTGCGGATGTAGTCCTTGACGGTCTTGTCATGTCCGGTCTTTTGCATCGAGAGCCCTCAGGTGACGTGGGGCTTGGATAGCACCAGCGCCAAGAACACCACAAGGGCCGGAAAGCCAAAGGCGCGGCCACCCTGAACATCAAGCGCCCGCTGCGCGCCGGTGTCGACCGTATTCGCCGCCCCATTGAAGCCGTCATCGCGCGGTGCAGCCAGCCGCACCGCCTGGTCACGCAAAGCGACCGCCTGGACGATGGTGGATGCCGGCACCGGGACGCAACCGGGGTGAGAATAGGGAGGGAGGCGCGAAAAGTCTGATGGGTAGGGGGAAAGGCTGCGGAATCCATTCGGGTCATGTGCGGCAGGGGGTTGATTGGCTTGGGGTTCACGAGATTGGTTAGCGGTTTGGTAACGCGGGACGCGAGCAATAGTGGGCCTGTCGCCCCGGTTCAGGCGCGCAATCCTCGCTCGGCACGGTAGCGGGCGGCCCAGGCGGCGCTTTGTCCGTCAGGCATGCGGCGATTGGGGACCTTGAGCGTGGAAGCGTCCGGGGAAGGCAGCCCCAGGCGAGGGAGGAGGGCTGCCACAGTGGCGGCAGGGTTTTTGGTGAAATCCTCAAACAGAAGCGTCTCGGGGGTGACTCTGTTGGCGGTGAACCAGTTGCTCCAAAGGGTCTGACCTGCGGCAATCTCTTCCCGGTAGGCGTCAAGGCGCGCGGCGTCGTACCGGGGGAGGGCGCGGGCGGCCTTCTCGGTGCCGTCGAGGTGCCAGACCTGTGTCACTTCGGCCTTGAGGCGCGAGATGGCTTGGGCCACGTCATCGCGGCGATATATGTATTCAAAGCGGCACGGGCCGAAGGCGCGGGTCAGTTGGGTGAGGTCAGTGTCTTGCGACTCGTGAAGCTTGCGCAGGTCTGTCAGGCAGTCAGACAGGCTTTGCGCTTGCAGGCGGAGGCCTGCGACGCCGTTCGGGCTTTGGCCCGCCCTGATCGCAGCGGCGAGATAGGCGGCGGGCGGGATCTGGCCGGAAGCGTCTGGCGTCAGGCCCCAGTTCCGCGCATAAGATGCACGACTTTCGGCGCGGTACCAGCTTTCGGGGCGGCCCGCGACGCCGGTGGCTTCGATGAGCGCGCAGACAAGCGTGCTGCCAGAACGCGGTGTGGTGCAGAGGATGAGGGTCATGGGCGGGGGCATGCAGGGGCTATCTTGTCTCTGGCAAGGTGGGGTGCAACCCCACCCTACGGGTTCCAGGCTTTTCAGAATATAGCCTGGATCAAGGCTTAAAGGACAGGGATACCACCCGGCGCAAGGCTGATCAGGGTCAGGAAGGTGGCGATATTGCTGATCCAGATCACCCAGACAAACGCTTTTGGATAGTAGGCGTAGTGGCGCGGCATGGCTGCGGGGGCAAACTCCCGCGCCAGCAGGATGGTGCCACAGCCAAGGTGTAAAGCCCATGCTGCAAGCTGAAGCAAGTGCTGTGCGATGCGGCTGCCCGCGTAGCGAATGACTGCGGCCACCAGCGCGACCAAGGCATAGACGATGCCGACGTTCTGCACATAGCGCCCCTTCGCGTCAATCTGATACCAACGGCCCGTTCAATTGACCTGTGCCCAGCTTCTGGTTGTGATTGAGGTTACGGTATTTGGGTCGTTGGCGAAGCGGTTCCAGGCGGTGC
>JAYSQA010000328.1:0-1575 GCA_043721775.1 Rhodobacterales bacterium | reverse complement strand
AGAACACGATACAGACAAGGATCAACCCGATGAGCGGTCCCGAGGTATATCTTTGCACCGCTTTGAAGACGTTCATCACAGCTTTCCCCCTTTCTTTTTCAAGCCTTTCGCCGACTTTCGATCTGGTCTGATCCAGAACCGCCATCTCAATTCTCCCCACTCCTGCCAGGCACCGCCAGCGACATGACCCGTTCCGGCGTGGCCTCGGCACGGGTAAGATTGCCCTGCAACCGCCCACCCGCCATGACAAGAACCCGGTGGCAAAGGCCCAGCACCTCTTCAAGTTCCGACGAGATGACGATCACGCTGATGCCCGAGGCCGCCAGTTTTCGGATGATTTCATAAATCGCCATCTTGGCGCCCACATCGACCCCGCGGGTCGGTTCGTCAACAATGAAAACGCGCGGCTCTTTCACCAGCCATTTGGCAAGAAGCACCTTTTGCTGATTGCCGCCCGACATCGAGCTGACCGGCAGCCCCATCTGGCCCCTTATGTCGAAGCGCTCTTTCTGCTGTAGGCCAAGCGCCTCGATTGCCGAGGGAAAAACCATTCCCGCCTTTGTCAACTCGCGCTCCCAGGGCTGTGCGATGTTGCGTGCGGCGGATTGATCCAGCGACAGACCCAGGCCCTTGCGGTCTTCCGATACCATCACGATGCCTGCGTCGATCGCATCTCGGGGCGATGAGAAGTGCATCTCGCGGCCATCCAGCCGGATCTGCCCGGCGTCGATCCGGTCAGCGCCCGCAAGAGCCCGCCCCACCTCGGACCGGCCCGCGCCGATCAGCCCCGCCAACCCAAGGATTTCGCCGCGCCGCAGATCGAAAGAGATGTCGCGAAAGGCCGTGCCGCGACACAAACCGCGCACTTCCAGCGCCACATGATCGCGGGAGGGTTCTGGCGCGCGGTGTTCAAAGGTAAACTCGCGGCCGACCATGCCGTTGATCATCTGCTCTTTGCTGACCGACGCGCCGTCCCAATCGGCGACCCTTTGGCCATCGCGGAAGCAGATCACGTGGTCGGCAATCTGCTTGATTTCATCCAGACGGTGCGAGACATAGACGACCGCCGTGCCGTTCTTCTTCAGCAACCTGACCTGTTCGAAAATCCGCGCGGCATCGGCCTCGCCCAAAGATGCGGTCGGTTCGTCGAAGATCACATAGCGCGGCTGGCGCAGCAAAGCCTTGCAGATCTCGATCCCTTGCTGAACTGCCATCGACAGCCCCCGCACCACGGAGGCAGGATCGACGTTCACGCCAAGCGCCCCCAGAATATCACGCGACTGGCGGATCATACCCCGCCGGTCGATGCGTCCGCCTTTGGTTGGCTGACGTCCAAGGAAGATATTTTCGGCCACCGTCAATTCGGGCAACAGGCGGATTTCCTGATGGATCAGGGCGACGCCGTGGTGAATGGCCTCTGCCGGCGATTGCGGCGCATAGGGCGCACCGTCCAGCCACATCTGACCGGCCGAGCAATTGATGACCCCTGCGACGATGTTGTTGAAGGTGGATTTCCCGGCGCCGTTTTCGCCGATCAGGGCCACGACCTGCCCGGGCAGAACCGAGAATTCGATT
>JAYSQA010000327.1:0-10791 GCA_043721775.1 Rhodobacterales bacterium | reverse complement strand
GTTCGTGATGATGGACATTGCGGCGGGCAACACTCTCCCGAACCCCTACTCCAACGGGGCGGCGACTGTCGGCCAGCCGATCTATCCATGGCGCGGACGGATCACTTGTTCGCCAGCGGCGGGTTTCACCGGCACCGTGGACAAGACCGCCACAGCTGCCATGCAGGTCGCCGCCTTCTTCGGATCGGCGACCGCCGCCCAGTTCAGCGTCAGCGGCACCACCGTCACTTATACCGGCCCCGGCACCGAATGGGGATACCGGCGGATGGTCCTGCACTATGCCAAGCTGTGCGCTGCGGCAGGCGGGGTCGATGCCTTCCTGATCGGATCAGAATTGCGCGGGCTGACGACGATCCGGGCAGCAGGCAACACCTATTCGGCGGTGGATGCACTGATCACGCTGGCAGCGGATGTGCGGGCGATCCTCGGGGCTGGCACGAAGATCAGCTATGGCGCGGATTGGACCGAATATTTCGGCCACCAGCCCGCCGACGGCATCGGGGATGTCTATTTCCACCTCGACAAGTTCTGGGCGAACGCGAATGTCGATTTCGTCGGCATCGACAATTATGTTCCGCTCTCGGATTGGCGCGACGGATTTTCCCATGCCGATGCGCTGATCGCCCCCTCGATCTATGACCTCGCCTATCTCAAATCCAACATCGCGGGCGGCGAAGGCTACGACTGGTTCTATGCCAACAGCACGGACCGGACGAACCAGACCCGCACCGCGATCACCGACGGCTTTGGCAGCCCTTGGATGTTCCGGGTCAAGGACTTCAAATCGTGGTGGCTGAACTCCCACAACCACCGGCCAGGTGGGACGCCCGGTGCCGCGAGCCTCTGGGTCCCGCAGTCGAAACCGATCCGCTTCACCGAACTCGGCTGCCCGGCGATTGACCGCGGCACCAACCAGCCGAATGTGTTCTATGACCCGAAATCGTCGGAAAGCTTCGTGCCGTATTTTTCGCGCGGCTACCGGGATGATGCGATCCAGCGGGCCTACATCGAAGCCGCGCTGACCTTCTGGAATGACCCGGCCAACAACCCGACCTCCGGCGTTTACGGCGGGTCGATGGTCGCGGTAAACGAATGCGCGGTCTGGACCTGGGATGCCCGGCCCTATCCGTTCTTTCCCGAACTGACCGACATCTGGGCGGATTCGGCCAATTGGACGCTGGGGCATTGGCTGACGGGCCGTCTGGGGGCGGTTTCGCTGGCGGCACTGGTTCGCACCCTGTGCCTCCGGGCGGGCTTTCCATCCAACCGGATCGACGTGTCGGGCCTGCATGGTGCCGTCGAAGGCTACGTGATCGCGGCCCTGGAATCGCCGCGCAATTCGATTGCAGTTCTGGCGCGGCATTTTGGCTTTGATGCGGTGGAAGCTGACGGCAATATCCGCTTTGTCGCACGGGGCCGCGCGGCGGTGGTGTCGCTAAGCCCTGACCAGCTGGTGGCCGGAACCGATGCCAAAGCCGAGCCGTTCGAATTGACCCGGTCGCAGCCCACCGACCTGCCGCAGGCCCTGAAATGGGCGATAGTGCGATCGGACGAGGATTACGATTCCGTGGGTGTCGAAGCCCGGCGGATCACAGTGGACTCGGCGCGCACTGCGTCGGAATCGTTTCCGTTGGCGGTACCGCCAGAAGAGGCCGAACGCCGGTGCCGCCGCGCGCTGTTCGGGGCCTGGGTCGGGATCGAGGCTTTCGCAGCCACTCTGCCACCATCCCTGCTGCGACTGGACCCGACCGATGTGATTGGCCTCGTCCATGACGGGCGGACTTATGAATTCCGGCTGGGCCAGATCGCGGATGAAGTGGCACGTCGCATCGAGGGCGTGCGGCAGGACCGGTTCGCCTATGACTTGCCGCCGGGATCAAGCCGCGCCGCTTCGCTGGCCTCGCCCACCACCTTTGGCCCGCCTGCCACCTTCTTCATGAACCTGCCGCAACTGGCGGATGCGACCCCGGCCTATCAGCCCTTCATCGCGGCGGATGCTTCGCCTTGGCCGGGAAATCTCGCGCTTTATCGCAGCCCGACGACCAATGGCTATGCGCTTCTGTCATCGCTGAACCGCCGCGCGATCACCGGAGTTCTGGCCTTCGATTTCTATGCCGGACCGACCGGGCGGTTCGATCTGGGCAATGTGGCCATCATCGACGTGGCGAGCGGATCGCTGTTCAGCGTGACCGATGACCAGCTTTGGGCCGGGGCCAATGCCTTTGCGATCGAGTGCTCGGCCGGGCATTGGGAAATCTTCCAAGCCGGAGTGATCACCCTGCTCTCGCCCGGCCGCTACAGGCTGGCCCGGCTCTTGCGCGGACAGCGCGGTACCGAATTCCGCATGGGCAATCCCGTGCTGGCCGGGGCGCGGGTGGTGGCGCTGGACGCGGCGGTGTTCCCGATCCCGACCGCCGACGCCGATGTCGGTCTGGCGTATAACTGGCTCACCGGCCCCGCGATCCGCGCCATCACCGACCCATCCTATAAGGCCGATGCGTTCACGCCCTCAGGCGAAGGGCTGCAATGCTTCGCGCCCGATCTTTACCTGAACCCTTACCGCCGGGCCCGCGCGACCGGCGATTTCCTGATCGAATGGGTGCGGCGCGACCGCGCCCTGATCGCGGACAGTTGGAACAGCGGCGAGCCGCCCCTTTCTGAGGCCTCAGAATCCTATGATGTGGAAATCATGTCGGGCGTCACGGTCCTGCGAACGCTGACCGCCACCACGCCGTCGGTCCTTTACACCGCCGCGATGCAGACCGCCGACCTCGGGGCGCTTCTGTCCCCCGGGTCCAGTCTGACCCTGCGCATCTATCAAAGGTCGGCCCGCCTCGGGCGCGGGCCCGCGCTCACCAAGACCCTTTTCTTCTGAGGCACACACATCATGACCGACACACCGAACCTTGTGCTGCCCTATATCGCGGGCAGCCAAGCGCAAAAACATGTCACGCATAACGAGGCGATCCGCCTTCTGGACGGGATGGTGCAGCTGTCGGTCCTGTCGCGGATCATCGCCGCCCCGCCCGGCTCACCCACCGATGGCTCGCGCTATATCGTCGCCAGCGGCGCCACCGGGGCTTGGGTTGGCTGGGATTTGAACGTGGCCTTCTGGGTCGACGGCGCCTGGATGCGGCTGATCCCGCGCGTCGGCTGGATGGCCTATTCGGTCGCCGATACCGGGTTCTATTCGTGGAACGGATCGGCCTGGACCGCGCTGTCGGCAGGCAGCGGCAGTTCGATCTTCAATGATGCGACCTTTTTTCTGCAAGACAACGGCGATGTGACCAAGCAGGCGCAGTTTGATCTGGCCTCGATCACGACCGGCACCACGCGGGTCTTCACGCTGCCAAATGCCAACGCGACGCTGGCGGCGCTGGGCCTGGCGCAAACCTTCTCGGCTGCCCAGACCTTCAGCGCGGGGACGAACAGCTTCGGGACATCGACGGGTGCTTCTACCGCCAATATCGCTACCGGGGCCACGACCTCGGGCAATGCCAAGGCGGTCAACATCGGAACTGCCGGGGCGTCTGGTTCGTCAACCAACATCGCCATCGGATCAGCAGTCGCCGGTGCGCTGGGCACTCTGACAATCAATTCGCCATCGGTGGTCTTTGCCACGACCGTTTCCAGCATCGCCATGGCCTCGGCAAACGTCTCCGCCCTCTATCTTGGACTCGGTGGGGCCACTGCAGATGCCACGAACCGGCTTTCGCTGAATGCGCCCGCCTCGCTCTTCAACCACGCCGGTGCCGGGCACCAGATCAAGGTTAACAAAAACACGGCAGGCGACACAGCCAGCCTGCTGTTTCAAAGCGGCTTTTCCGGGCGGGCCGAAATGGGACTTACCGGATCGGACGACTGGACGATCAAGGTCAGCTCGGATGGCAGCACCTACTTTCCCGCGCTGGTGTGTGATCGGACGACCGGCCGCCCAACCTTTCCGCAGGGCGAAATTCTGGGGCCGCTGGCAGCCGACCCGATTGGCCGCGCCGACGGCTGGCTTTGGTACAATTCGACGACACTGCGAACCATGGCGCGCTCTGGCGGCGTCGATAAGGTCGTCGGTCAATTGGCTGGAACCGGCGTCCTGGCTGTCGCAGACAACGCCTTTGAGGCTTCCACGGTGATTTCGGCCCCCGGTGTCATCTCCGGTAGCGTGATCCTCGTTGTTCCGGGCGCGACGCTGGATTCCGACGAAAATTCTCCCGAACTTCTCGATCTTGTCACCCTCTGGGGTGCTGCGGGCACCGACCAAATCACGGTCGGCGCAACCTTCGACACCCCGACCTCCGGCTCAATCAACATCAATTGGAGTGCCCTCTGATGGCAAAACTTTCCCGCGACCTTTCCACCGGCACGCTGCATCCCCGCGAAAATATCGTGGGCTCCGGGGCCCTTGGCGCGCTGAACGCCGAAATCGTGATCAACGCTGACGGCGCCTCAACCGTCTCGCTTGATCTTCGCGGCACCTTCAGCATGACCGTCGAAGTCGCCGGTTCGGTTGACGGCGTGAATTGGACCCTGCTGCCAGTCCGGCCGGTCTCTGGCGGTTCCTATGCCGCCGCAATTGCGGGCACCGCCGCCGGTGCCTGGATCGCCACCTGCGCCGGTTTCGCCAAGGTTCGCGCCCGCGCCACGGCCTACACCTCCGGCGCGGCGACGGCTGTTTTGCTGGCGGCAACTGGCATGCTGGACGACCGCCTTTTAGGCGAAGTCTCGTCCCAGACCGTCACCAATACGGGCGCGTCCGGTGCAGCCGTGACCTTGACCCTTGCCGCTGCTGGAGCCGGTCTGCGGCACTATATCACCGGCTTGCATCTTGAACGCCACGCGGCAGCGGCCCTCACCGCCGGGGCCACGCCAACCGTAATCACCACCACCAACCTGCCCGGCGCGTTGGCCTTCTCCATCCCGGTGGACGCCGGAGCGGCGGGAGGCATCTATGAGAAGATCTTCGAGCCCGCCCGCGCGCTGATGGCCTCGGCGCAGAACACCGCAACCACAATCGTCGCGGGGGCCGTCACCAACGTGATCTGGCGGTTGACGGCCACCTACTACATCGCCCCGTGAAATCGCGACACCCGTAGCCAAGCTCGCCGTGGCCCAACCAAGCATGACGCTGACTACCAATCCAAGACTCGAAAGGACTTCCCGATGCTCGATTTGCTCGACTTTGCCCTGAAATGGGCAGTGGCCCCGCTGCTGGCAGCACTCTGGCATCTGGACCGCAAGATCAATGGTCATGACCTGAAACACATGGAACACCGCGCTGCGATTGAGGTCGTGAAGGCCCGGCTGGATGCCCAGACTGCGGCAAGTGCAGCCTCCTATGCTTCACTGGCCGCCGCGCAGGACCGCATCCTCAAGAAACTCGACGACATCGAGGAATTTCTGCGCTCGGCCCACTGACCTGCCCGACTTCAATCCGGGCCACCCGCAACCCGCCCACAAGGCGGGTTTTTTCATGCCCGACGCAGGGCAAAAGGAGCCACCCGATGAATACAGACCCAACTGAGGCCACCCGCCTGATCCAGAGCGGATTGGACAAACCCGGCCACGCGCCCGGCGCCATCGTTGGCCAATGGGGCGTCAGGACCGCCAGGGCACTAAGGCAACTGGTTGCCGCCAATGGTCGGCCAGCGTCGCTGACACCGCCTGGACCCTTGCCGTGGATCACCGAGGCAAAGACAGCCCTCGGCCGAAACGAAGCCCGCGACCGGACATGGCTGATGGATTGGCTGAAACGCGACGGCCGCTCGATTGGCGATCCGTCCAAAAGCCCATGGTGCGGCGATTTCGTCGAAACCTGCATCCGCATGGGCCTACCGGACGAGCCGCTCCTCGGCGCTCTGGGCACCAATCCCTACTGGGCTCGTAATTGGCTGCTGTTCGGCCGCGACACGAAGCCGATCACCGGCGCGGTGCTGGTGTTCGAACGCGATTCCGGCGGCCATGTCGGCTTCGCCATCGGCCAGGACGACACGCACTTCTTCGTCCTCGGCGGCAACCAATCCGACGCGGTCACCGTCGCGCGCGTCGCCAAGTCGCGCCTGCTCGGCGCGCGCTGGCCCCTCACCTACCCACCCCGTCTGCAACGCCTGCCGACCATGAAGGCGGGCGAACTCCTAACCACCACCAATGAAATCTGAACAGGAGAAAACCATTCTGAAACCTGCAATCCTCGCCATTCTGCGCCAAATCCTCACAGTCGCTGGCACAGCGCTGGTGGCCAAAGGTCTTGTCCAAGCTTCTGATATTGAACCGGTGATCGGCGCACTTCTGACCATCGGATCGGTGATCTGGTCGGTGGCCGACAAACGCGGCCGGTGAATGTCAAACGTGCCCGACGCAGGATTATGGCAGCAAGCCATTTGCTTCAGCGCTGGCAGACGCATTTCTTCTCTTATTGCGACCAGGCGGCGATCAATCTGCTTAAGCTCAATGATCCATCTCGGTCGCAATTGCTGCGGCCTTGGGTTTGAAAATCACCAGCAGCCCCAAGGCAACTGCGGCAACCGCCGCCCCGCCAAGAAACGTGGCCTCGGCCCCGAACTGATCCCACAGCAGTCCAGCGATACCGCTGGCCAGCAGCAAGGCCAGTCCGCTCATCAGGTTGAAAAATCCGTAGGCCGTGCCGCGCAGGTCGGCCGGGGCGGTGGTGGCTACCATCGTGGCCAGCAACCCTTGGGTGATGCCCATGTGCAGCCCCCACAATGTCACGCCTGCCAATACCACGGCCCAATGCGCCCCAGAGGCCAGCACCAGATCGGCAGCGATCAAGACCACCAGCCCAAGTGCCAGCAGCTTGGCGTGGCTCATCCGGTCAGACAACTTGCCAAAGGGATAGGCCGATCCCGCATAGACCACATTCATTGCCACCATCACCAAGGGCACCAGCGCGATGGCAATGCCGCTTTGCTGGGCGCGCAGGATCAAAAACGCCTCGCTGAACCGCGCCAATGTGAAAACTGCACCGATGACCACGACGCGCCAATATTCGGTGCCCAACCGCTTCAAATTGGCGCGTTGTATCGGGTTTGTGCGCTTGGTCACGTTTTGCGGTGGCGGTTCCTGCACGCCCACGGCCAGCAGCAAAACCGCAAGCGCGCCTGGAATCACGGCGACCCAGAACACTGCCTGAAAATTGTTCTGCCACAGCAGCATTAACCCCACGGCCAGCAACGGCCCGGCAAAGGCACCCACCGTATCCAGCGACTGGCGCAGGCCAAACGCCGCACCGCGCAGATGCGGCGGGGCGATATCGGCCACCAAGGCGTCACGCGGTGCACCCCGAATGCCTTTACCCACCCGGTCCAGCAGCCGTGCAGTCAGCACGATGCCAATACTGGGGGCCAAGGCGAACAGCGGCTTAGTGATGGCACCCAAGCCATACCCCAGCAATGTCAGGCCTTTGCGGCGTCCAAACCAATCGCTCAACACACCGGAAAACACTTTGGATATCAGCGCCGTTGCCTCGGCAGCGCCCTCGATCAGACCAACGGTCAACGCACTGGCACCAAGCACGGTGACCATGAACAGCGGCAACAGGCTGTGGATCATCTCGGACGAGATATCCATCAGCATGCTGACAAATCCCAAAACCCAAATCCCGCGCGGGATCGCAGCTAGTCCTGTGCGCAAAACGGTCATCGTCGTCCTTTCCATCGGTGATGGTATGGTCGGGTGTCAGCAACGCGCCAACACGTGACACAGTTCAGCTTGAAAGGATAAACCCTATTTGACGATCATTCATAATTCACCCGTCTTGCGGATTTCTGCTATCGGGCGACCGCTGGGAATGTTGGGCTTGAACAATGAAATCGACTGTATGACCCCATCATGGCGGACAAATCGGTGCCAGAGTGCACCAATAAGGTGCAAAACCAGCAACCGGCCAAAATCGCCAGACTGACCAGATGAACGCCGCGCAGGAACGAAAATCTGGGCGACATGGTCAGGACAACTTCGGCCTTGGCATCGACGACCACGTCGGATGCAGCGAAATA
The DNA here is from genome assembly GCA_043721775.1 of Rhodobacterales bacterium. Lineage (GTDB taxonomy): Bacteria > Pseudomonadota > Alphaproteobacteria > Rhodobacterales > Rhodobacteraceae > Stagnihabitans. The sequence continues at coordinate 2,782 of JAYSQA010000327.1, read as the reverse complement.
GGCCATGGCAAATCCGCTCAGCAGAATGGCCCCGATGGCCAGATAGATGCAGACATGTACCAGCCGCGACAGGCGTTGTTCCCACCACGGGGCATCCTTGGGAAGCCGGGTGCCGCCGTCAGGACCGCGGACCCAAAACCACAAAAAGACGTAGAGCGCGGTCAGGACGAGGCCGACATAGACCTCCTGTTGCAAGACCGCCGGATGGAACAATGCGCCGGAGGCATCGCCATTCTTGACCGCGGCAAAAATCAGCAGCGCGATGGCCACCCAGTGGACCCACCTGGTCACCCAACTATGCGCGGTCGCAGGGGTGCCAACATAGCGCATCTTGGCGAGCAGTTTTTGTAGTTTCTGCATTGGCGAGCTCCTCTCGGGGTGCCGTTCCAGACTATCTCCTGAACGCTGTTGTAGTGAAACTCGGTCGTACACATGATCAAAATTCACCGTGAGCTCTGCCGCCCCGGGAGCATGCGGCGTAGATTGCGCCCTGCTCCCTTCCGACCACCCGCTTGGGTTAATTGAGGGAGCAAAGGTAAGGCGCGGATCATTCTCGCAATATGAGGGGTCATCGTCCGTACCACTTAACCAGACGATGGCGCAGAAGGACAGCAGCCGCCAGAGCCACAATGACCGCCAAAGAGAGCCAATAGATGCCGGTGGAAATCTCGCCATAGGCGGCCCCGGCAAGATAACCAAGGGCGGCAAACGCCAGGGATTTCGGCACTGTGGCAACAAGATTGGCAGTCAGAAATGGCAGAAATGGCATTCGCGCCGCACCAGCGGCCAGAAGTACCGCAAACCCGGCACCATGGGTCAATTTGCCGATGATGAGCATCTTTGCGCCATTTGTCTGAAACAACCGGATCAGACGCACCAACTTGCGCCGGTTCAGCAGCAGACCCTTCCGCCAGCGCAGCGGCATCCAATCCAAGCCAAACCGACCCGCCAGATACAGCAGACTGTCGCCGACAAGGTCCGCCAGAACGACGCAGATCAGGACTTCCAACAGGTTTAAAAGACCAAGGCTCGCCAACCACGCGGCAATGACGGTGACAATCGGCCCCTCGATGACCGCCAAGGGGGCGAGGATGGCAATGCCCTGGGTGCTGAGCAAAGCAAGAAGATCGGCCCCGCTGTTCATGCCCGCACTCTGTGACTGATAAAGATATCGGACACCTGCGCAAAGAACTGGCGCCCACCAAGAAGCGACAGGCTGCCCGAGGCGTCTTCGGCCAAGGCAGTGAAGCTGTCGACCCAGTCGCCGCAATTGGCATAGACCAGGCCGTGTGCGTCATGCAACTCGGCCAGGTGAAAATGCCCACAGATCACACCGTCAAGCTGACGCGCCCGTGCGAGGTCGACCAAGCGCTTCTCGTGCGTGCGGGTGGGGTAAAATGCGGTGTTCACGCAGTAGAGCAGCCATTCGATCACGCTGCGCTGGCCGGTCGGAGCGCGCCATGCCAAGTGGCTCAGTTCCTGGTCGACCCGACGCAGCGCGTGATCCAGCCAGGTGCCAAAGCGTGTCAGGACATGGGCCTGAAACAAGCGCCGATCCCGGCTGTCACCATGCACCACCAAAAACCGCCGCCCGTCGGCGGTTTCGTGCAAAAGATCGTATTGCGCGGTGGCCGGAATCCGGCGCATCTCGGGGGCGGTTTCCGGGGCCGGATCGTGGTTGCCCACAACGTACACCACCTCTGCCCCGTCTTGTTGCCGCTGCACCAGGTGGTCGATCACACCCTGCGCTGCCGCTGTCCAATATGCGGGCATCGGTCGCCACAGATCCAGCACATCGCCCACCAGCACATAGCGTTCGGCCCGGTTTTCCTGCAAAAAGCGCAGCACCAGATCAGCCCGGCAACTGATTGAGCCCAAATGCAAATCTGATAGGAACAGGCTGCGATGTAGCTTCGCAGGCGTCAAAGGATCAGGGGATGTCACAGTCATACCAGCAGCAACACTTTTGCCGGAAGCGGCCCTGCAACGGTTCCGACCAAGCCAACCGCCAAAACATCGGGCCAAAACCCGCCCGATAAGCCGCCAAGTCTGCTGGGTATTGCGATCATAGTGGCTCCTTCGAACGTGTTGAAACACTTCAGCTTTGTCTTGCCCCGGTGATGCCTTTGCGCGAATGCTTCGCGCAAAGGCATCACCGGGGGTGTTTTTTCGGTGCGCCGGTTTACAGGTCCAGCGTGATCGCATCCGATACCGGGCGCGCGACACAGGCCAGAATGAACCCGGCTTTGCGTTCCTTCGCGGTCAACGAAATCTTATCCGGCATGTCCACCTCACCCTTCAGCAGTTTGCAGCGACACGACCCGCATTCACCGTTGCGGCAGGAATAATCCATCGCGATGCCGTTGGCTTCGGCCACCCGGATCAACCCTTCGCCACGCCGGGCGATCACGGTTTTGCCGCTTTTTGCAAAGGTCATGCTGACCTCTTGATCCGCACCGGGACCGGGTTCAAACGGCAGGGAGGTGAACGCCTCGGTGAAAATCGCGCCTTCATTGACGCCAAGGCCATTCAGTATTGGCAGCACAGCGGCCATCATTGGCGTCGGGCCACACATGTGCACACGGGCGCGGGCGATATTGGGCACGAACCCCAGGATCATCGCAGCGGTCAAATACCCCTTCGGCCCAGCCCAGTTCGGATCATCCACCACGGACGGCAGCAGGTGCAGCCGGAAATTCGGGTGGCGTTTTTCAATCGCCGCCAGTTCCTCGCGAAAGATGACATCGGCGAGCGTCTGTGTGCCGTAAATCAGCGTCACCGG
>JAYSQA010000326.1:0-10332 GCA_043721775.1 Rhodobacterales bacterium | reverse complement strand
CGCAGCCGTCAAGGTTGTCTTGCCGTGGTCAACGTGGCCAATCGTGCCGATGTTGACGTGCGGTTTGTTCCGTTCAAACTTTGCCTTACCCATGATGGGTCACCCTCGGATCTGAAGGGGGCCCGAGGGTCCCCGATTTCCACGCGCGGCGATTTAGGCCGGAAGCGGGCGGAAATCAAGGTCCGTTGCGGGCGTCAGGGCGTGACGGTCGGGCTTGGCACGGGTTTTGCGGGCGATGCGTTGGTATGGGCAGCGCTTGGCACCTTGATCGGTGGCAGGCCCAGCCATTCGGGATGCTCCAGCATGTAATCCTGCACGGCTTTGGCAGCGTTGAAGGCCATCTTGTTCATCTGGGCCTGTTTGGACTGCGTCCAGCCGGAGCCCAGGACGCTGTCAGCCGATACGCCCTCGACGAGGGTGAGGCGTTTGCCGCCCGCGACCAGCAATTCTTTCCTGGCATCATCCCAGACATTGACCGTGATGATCAGGGCAGAGCGCGGGCTGGCCACAACCGGCACGCCGGGCGGGGCCAGCATGTAACCGTCAATCGAGATGCCGAAGTCGAACAGCTTGTCACCACTGTAGCCGCCGAACCGATCCTGCATCGCTTTGGTCATCGCGGTTTTCCACTCTTCCGGCGTCGCTTTGCGCGACAGGGCTATGGTCTGAGCGGTTTCGGGCACCACGATGTTCAGACCCATGGCGAAGTTGCCCATCGGTTTTGGCGGCTCTCCGGCATCATTTGCGTCGCAGGCCACCAGAACCAAGAGACCGATCACAGCAGGCAGGGTGCGCAGAAGGCGGTTCAGGGTCATGGTCGGGCGGTCTCCTTGACGTTGTGTCCTTTCGGGATAGCCGTCACATCCCGGCTTGGCAACGGCGGCACGGTTGGTCAACGTCCCGATCGGCACTATATCGTCATCATATTTATGTCAGGGACGTGATGGGCCGGTTGGGCGGGTCCGGATCGTCCGTCCGTGAGTTCCCAAGGGAAACACTCAGATAATCTTGACGACAAGGCGGCGGCCCGGTAAAGCTGACAATAACACTAAGGAATAGGACGTGCCATGACCAATCCCCCCCGCCTGACCAAGCCCCGCCACTGGAAAAGCCTGGCCTTCGCCTCGGTCACTTTGGCCGCAACGCCCGCCTTGGCAGACATGCACCGGGTGGCCCCGATCACATTGGCCCCGATCACGCTGGCCTCGCCCGGGGCGCGGCTGTGGCTGGCGCAGGCGCAGGGTGGCGAGGGGGGTGAGGCGGGTGTCACCTCGGAAGCGTCGCCCGATGCGGCCTATCTGACCGAACTGCTGATCGTCGAAGGCCATATGCTGGCCGCCCGGGATCTTTATGCGATGGGGCAGAAGGATAACGCAGTCGAACTTTCCAGACATCCGCAGGAAGAGGGGACTTTGGACGCACTTCGCAAAAAAATCGCAGAGCATAAGGCCGCTGATGTGGCGGATTTGATCACGGCGTTTACCGCTGCAATGGCGCAGGATGCTGCGCAGGCCGATGTCGACGCGGCTTTGACGGCGGTTTCGGCATCATTTGCGAGGGCGGCGGCGGTTCAGGCGGATCAGGTGCGAGCCCGGTTTGATGCAGTGGTCTTGCTGCTGAAAGCCTCGGCCACGGAATATCAGGACAGTATCAAGGACGGCAAAGTCGAGGACGTGATGGCCTGGCATGAGGCCTGGTCTTTTGTCGGCCTTGCCCGGGCGCGGTTGCAGGATCTGGCGGCTTTGCCGCTGTCCGCCAAGGCGGCACCCAGGGCGATCAAGGCTTTGGAAGGCGCGGATGCGGCTTTTGGCGACCCCGCAGCAGCAGAGCCTTTGGCGGGGGATGGGCAGATTCTGCTGGGTGTTGCGGCGAATGTGGAACTGATTGCGTCTTCGGTTCGCTAAGAAGGGCCGCTAAGAGGGGTCCGCTAGAAGGGGTGCGGCAAGATGTTGCTGGTCATAGATAATATCCTGACGCGGGCCGAAGTGGCGTCCCTGCGGGAGGTGGCGACTGGGCTGTCTTTTGGCGATGGCAAAGCCACGGCAGGGCGCTTTGCCAAAGAGGTGAAGGCCAATGATCAGGCTTTGCCCGGGCCGGAACTGGATGCCGTTCTGGACAAGGTGGAGCAGGCCTTGGCCGCCAGCCCGATGTTTCGGTCAGCCGCACGGCCCAAGGCCCTGACCAAGCTGATCCTGTCACGCTATCGGGCCGGGCAGACTTACGGCCTGCATGTCGATGATGCGCTGATGCAGGGCTTGCGGACCGATCTGTCTTTCACGCTTTTCCTTGCGGAACCTGACAGTTACGATGGCGGCGCCCTGATCATCGAGGACACGTTCGAAGCCCGCGCCATCAAGCTGGAGCCGGGGGAGGTCATCCTGTACTCCTCGACCACGCTGCACCGGGTTGAGCCCGTCAGCCGGGGCGAGCGGCTGGCCATTGTCGGCTGGGTGCAAAGCGTGGTCCGCGACGGGGCGCAGCGCGAAATCCTGTTCGACCTGGATCAGGCGGTTGACGCCTGTTTTGCGACAGAGGGCAAGACGGAACAGTTTGACCGGCTGACCAAGACCCGCGCCAACCTGCTGCGGATGTGGGCCGAGGTCTAAGCTGCCGTGAATGCTGCGTTAATGGGGCGGGACCGGGGGATTTTCCCGGTCTTTCTTTGGTCTCTGCGTGCCCGACGGAAGGGTGCGTCAAGATGGCCTGCGAACCGCAACATGGGCGAACCTGAGCAACGCTCAGAACCGCCCATCCTACCGACGGCAAAGGATGTCGTTGGGATGCCAGTGTCAGAAGATCATCGCGACGCTGCCCAACGCGCTTCAGTGTGGCCGGGTTGGCAAGCAGCGGCTCATCTTTCATCATCGTCGCGGCCTGTTACATCTGTTCCGACGTTTCTGCGGTGTGCGAACCCACACCCGAAGCCAGACAGACCGGGGCCCCAGTGTTGTCTTTACGCTGGGTCCCGCTTTCAGCGGCACGGTCAGGACCAAGCGCACCCCGTGCAAAGAGGGCTGCGAAAATAGCGGGAAGGCCTGGCCGTGGAGGAAACCGGACCGGCCGATCGCGATGGCCAAGGGTGGCAGGACCCGGGGGGGGGGGCATCCGGACACTCCCTGCGTCAAGAACCTGATGCAAGGGCTGACCCCGAAGGCAGCCCATGGCGTCAGGGCCGAACAGATGACCGTCACCGCGAGCGGAAAACCAAGGGGGTGATCATCTGATGTTTCCCAATCATGGCAAGGTGGGCAACCGCCGCCGCAGCGGCCTGCGTTTCCGGGGTCTTCAGGTCGTTGGGGCTTTCAAGTCGCTGTAAACCGCGCGCTTCACCGCAAACGACCTGCCGGGTGGATTTTGCGGTTGAACCGGATTGACCGGGCCGTGTTCCTGCCCAAAACTGCGGCATCATTGCTGAAAGGAATACCGTGCGCTTCGCTTTCATTTCCGCCCTTCTGCTGCTTGCCCCGATGGCCCATGCCGAAGCCGTGACGATCAAGGTTCACTTCGATGCAACCTCACGGAAAGCCCTGACCAAGGCGGGGGAGCGGGTCATCCTCTCGGGCTATTTCTAAGGCGAGCCGGCACCGAATGCCACCATGCAGGCCGATGAAGCGGATCAGATCTATCTGAGCGGCCAGCAGTATACGAGCGGGCCGGTGGACCAGACGGTGACCTTTGGCCAAAGCCTTGCCAAGGCCCCGGTCGATCAGGTGGCAGAGCCGTTTTTGAACGTCAACATCTTCTCGGCCCGCTTTACCAGCGAGGACAACTTCTTGGATTGCGAAATCGTGGATGACAGCGTCAAGAAGCTGGGCACCGCATCGCATGTGCTGAACTGCAAGCTGATCAGCGGCTGACATCAACAGGCGGCGCGTCGTTCGACATAACCGTCAATCCTTTGGGACGGGCAGGCTTCAGGTAAACCGGTTGTCGCGGGGGAAGCCGCGCGGGGCCATGGCGCCTGCGCTGGCGCGGTTGCCTTGCCACATCAGAAGATCAGTTTCGGTGCGGGTGCGGCCTGCGGGATCTTTCCAGGACAGGCCCTGCGACAGGGTAAAGGTGGTGGCATCGGACAAGCCGCCGTCCTTGTACTTTTGCAGGCGCACGCCCTTGCCCTTGGTCATTTCCGGCACCTGAGACAGCGGGAAGATCAGAACCTTGCGGTTCTCGCCCACGACGGCAACGGTATCGCCCTGCACCCGGCGGCAGACGGCGGATTTGGCACCGTCGGACAGCGTCAGCACCTGTTTGCCCGCCTTGGTCTGGGCCAGAACCTCGTCCGAGGTGACCACGAAACCGTCGCCCGCCGAGGAAGCCAGCAGCAGCTTTTCGCCCGGGCGGAAGATCATCAGGTCCATGATGGCGGTGTCGTTGGGCAGGTCGACCATCAGGCGCACCGGCTCGCCCATGCCGCGCCCGCCGGGCAGGTTGACGCCCAACAGGGTGAAGAAACGGCCATTGGCGGCGATGATCAGGATCTTGTCGGTGGTTTCAGCATGGAAGGCGAAGCGGGGGCCGTCGCCGTCCTTGAACTTCTGTTCAATGGCAAGATCGGCATGGCCTTTCAGCGCCCTGATCCAGCCCATCTGGGAACAGATCACCGTGATCGGCTCGCGTTCAATCATCGCTTCGGCGGTGATTTCGATCGTCTCACCGGCTTCGGCAAAGGTCGTGCGGCGGGCACCGAGTTTGGTTTGCTTGCCGAAAGCTTTGCGAACGTCCTCCAGTTCCGTCCCGATGCGCAGCCATTGCGCCTGATCCGAGGCCAGAAGGGCGGCAAGGCTCTCGCGTTCCTTCACCAAAGCGTCACGCTCGGCGATCAGCTCCATTTCTTCCAGACGGCGCAGACTGCGCAGGCGCATGTTCAGGATGGCTTCGGCTTGCGTGTCGTTGAGTTGGCCGGGGCCTTCGTCGGGCGGAACATAGGCCGCTTCGGACGCGGCGCGCTTGTGCTTCTTGCCCCAGTTTTCCGCCATCAGCGCCCGCTTGGGGTCGTCATCATAGCGAATGATGTCAATCACGCGGTCAAGGTTCAGGAAGGTGATCAGGAAGCCTTCAAGGATTTCAAGCCGGGCGTCGATCTTGTCAATGCGGTGCTGGCTGCGGCGTTTCAAGACAACGCGGCGATGGTCAAGGAAAGCGCGCAGCACCTCTTTGAGGGAGCAAACCTTGGGCACCTTGCCGTCAATCAGCACGTTCATGTTAAGCGAGAACCGGCTTTCCAGTTCCGAGTTGCGGAAGAGGGCGGCCATCAACTGGTCGGCGTCAACGGTGCGGGAACGCGGCTCCAGCACAATGCGGATGTCGTCGGCGGATTCGTCGCGGACATCGGCGAGGAGGGGCACCTTTTTCAGGTTCACCAGTTCGGCCAGGCGCTCGATCAGCTTGGATTTGGCGACCTGGTAGGGAATTTCAGTGACGACGATCTGCCACATGCCACGGCCCAAGTCTTCAATCTGCCAGCGGGCACGGGTGCGAAAGCTGCCGCGTCCGGTGCGATAGCTGTCAAGGATGGTGGCGCGGGTTTCGACGATGATGCCGCCGGTGGGGAAATCAGGGCCGGGGATCAGGGTGACAAGTTGGTCATTGGTGGTGTCGGGGTCGCGCAACAGGGCATGGCAGCCAAGGATCAGTTCATCAAGGTTATGCGGCGGAATGTTGGTGGCCATGCCAACCGCGATACCGGAAGAGCCGTTGGCCAGCAGGTTCGGGAAAGCCGACGGCAGCACGACAGGCTCACGCAGGCGGCCGTCATAATTGTCACGGAAATCAACGGCATCTTCGTCAAGGCCCAGCAACAGGGCCTCGGCCACGGCGGTCATGCGGGCTTCGGTGTAGCGGGGTGCTGCCGGGTTGTCGCCATCAATGTTGCCGAAGTTGCCCTGGCCGTGGACCAACGGGTAGCGCACGTTGAAATCCTGCGCCAGACGCGCCATCGCGTCATAGATCGAGGCGTCGCCGTGCGGGTGAAAATCGCCCATCGTGTCACCGGCGATCTTGGCCGATTTCAGGAAGCCGCCGGTCGAGGACAGCCGCAGCCTGCTCATCGCGTAAAGGATACGGCGGTGGACGGGTTTCAGGCCATCGCGGGCATCGGGCAAGGCGCGGTGCATGATGGTCGACAGTGCATAGGTCAGATACCGCTCGCCAATCGCGCGGGCCAAAGGCTCGCTGCGCGTGGTGGGCTCGGGGGCCGCAACTGGAAGATCTTCGGGAAGATCGTCAGGCATATCGGGGGGCGTGTCGGACATGGGCTTTCTGTAGTGCGGCGCGGTCGGACGGTCCAGCAGGATTTCGCAAGGGTCCGCTGCTGTGCCAGGTTAGTCTTGTGTGGCTTGGGCTGTGGTAAATTTCAGGCTCTTTAGGCGCTGAGGGGTATCATGATCAAACTGTTGGCCGCATTGGCTGCGTTTTTGTTTGTCGGGATGTGGTTTCTTGGCGCGGACCATGGCCAGTTCATCAACCCGCCGCGCCCTGCCTTAGCGTCCGAAGCGCCATCTGGCACGGTTGCAACCATTGCGCGTCCGGTGTTCATTCCGGCGCGAAGGGTCATGCAGGCGGCCCCTGTAGCTTTGGCCCAAACCGACGGGGCAGCCCTGCCGCAGCCCTCTGACGCACCAATTCTGCCAGTTCTGCCAGCCCAACCAGAACCGCAACTGGCCGCAATCAAGCTGATGCATGTGCCGGGTGGGGCCTCGGTCCGGTCGGGGCCCGGGCGACAGTTTGGCGTAATCGGGGATTTGAGCGGGGGCGATGTGGTGACGGCGATTGATGTGACCTCGGCCCCCGGCTGGGTGCGCGTCCGGGTGGATGGGCGCAGCAAGGCTTGGGGCGAGGGCTGGGTGGCGGCCAAATTGCTGCGGGAGTAGGGCGCGGTCGGGTTTCGGGGGAATGACTTTTTCGGTCGAAGAACTTCTGCTAAGTCCGCCGCAAGCTGGCAAAGGGCGGAAGATGCGCACGATTTTGATCACGGGATGCTCTTCGGGCATCGGGTATGACGCGGCTCACGGGTTGACGGCGCGGGGCTGGCGGGTGTTTGCCACCTGCCGGAAGGTTGCGGATTGCGACAGGTTGATCGCCGAGGGGCTGGAGAGCTTTCCGCTGGATTACGCCGATGAGGCGTCAATTGCAGCGGCGGTGGCAGAGGTTGCGGCCCGGGCCGGGCGGCTGGATGCCTTGTTCAACAATGGAGCCTTTGCCTGCCCGGGGCTGGTGGAGGACTTGCCGACGGAGGCGCTTAGGGCGATCTTCGAGGTGAACCTGTTTGGCTATCACGACCTGACCCGGCGGGTGCTGCCGATGATGCGCCGCCAAGGGGCTGGACGGGTCGTCAATTGCTCCTCCGTGCTGGGGATTGTCGGGGCGGAGTGGCGCGGGGCCTATGTGGCCACCAAATTCGCGTTGGAGGGCCTGAGCGACGTGCTGCGGCTGGAGATGCGCGGGACGGGGATAGACGTGGTGCTGATTGAACCGGGGCCGATTGGCACCAAGATAAGGACCAATGCGCAGGCGCATTTTGAGCGGTGGTTTGATTGGCAGAACGCGGCACGGGCGGTTGACTATGCCCGGTTTCGCGAAAGGCTTTATGACACCTCGGGCAAGAAGGACCGATTTCAGCTGGAGCCTGCTGCGGTGACAAAGGCGCTGATCCATGCGGTGGAAAGTGCGCGACCTCGGGCGCGGTACTATGTGACTTTGCCGACCCATATCGCCGGGATTGCGCGCCGGTTGCTGCCGACGCGACTGCTGGATTGGGTGGTGGGCCGGGGTTAGGGAGCATGGGCCAACGGCCCATCCTACCTGGATCAGACCGCTTGCAGGGCGATGGCGATGCCTTGGCCGACGCCGATGCACATGGTCGAGAGAGAGCGCTGCCCTGACGTCAGTTGCAGGGCCGCTGTGCCGGTGATCCGCGCGCCCGACATGCCCAGCGGGTGGCCCAAGGCGATGGCGCCGCCGTTGGGGTTCACGCGGGGGTCGTCATCGGCTAACCCCAGTTGGCGCAGGGTGGCGATGCCTTGGGACGCAAAAGCCTCGTTCAGTTCGATCACGGCGAAATCGGCGGGGGTAAGGTTCAGGCGCTGCATCAGTTTTTGCGAAGCCGGGGCGGGGCCGATCCCCATGATGCGCGGCGGGACACCTGCGGTGGCACCGCCGACGATGCGGGCGATGGGTGCCAGGTTGTATCTGGCGATGGCTGAGGCATTGGCGAGGATCAGGGCAGCGGCGCCGTCGTTGACGCCGGACGCGTTGCCTGCGGTTACCGAGCCGCCTTGGCGGAAGGGCGTGCCTAGTTTGGCTAGCGCCTCTATTGTGGTGGCGCGGGGGTGTTCGTCTTGTATGACGATCAGCGGGTCGCCCTTGCGTTGCGGGAGGGTGACCGGGGTGATTTCCTGCGCGAGGCGGCCACTGGCTTGGGCGGCGGAGGCTTTGGCTTGGCTGCGCAGTGCGAAGGCGTCCTGGTCCTGCCGGGAGATGTTGTAGTCTTCGGCCACGTTCTCGCCGGTCTCGGGCATGGAATCGACGCCGTATTGCGCCTTCATCAGGGGGTTGACGAAGCGCCAGCCGATGGTCGTGTCGTAGATTTCCGCGTTGCGGGAAAAGGCACTGTCGGCTTTCGGCATGACGAAGGGGGCGCGGGACATGGATTCCACACCGCCTGCGATCATCAGGCTGGCCTCGCCGGCTATGATCTGGCGGGCGGCGACAAGAACGGCGTCCATGCCGGAACCGCATAGGCGGTTGATGGTAGTGCCGGTGACTGACACGGGCAGGCCAGCCAGTAGGGCGGACATGCGGGCGACGTTGCGGTTGTCTTCTCCGGCCTGATTGGCGCAGCCGTAGATGACGTCGCCAACGGCTTCCCAGTCGATGCCGGGGTTGCGGGCGATCAGGGCGCGCAGGGGGATGGCACCAAGGTCATCGGCGCGGACAGACGAAAGAGAGCCACCGAAGCGTCCGATGGGGGTGCGGATGTAGTCGCAGATGAAGACGTCATTTGGGTTTTGGGCGGTCATGAAAGCTCCGGTACGGTCAGGTCTTGCACGGGACCGTCAAGGTAAAGGCGGGCGCCGGTCAGGGATTGCAAGTCAACCAAGGTGATGGAGGGCAGCTTTTCGCGAAGCAGGAAGTGGCCGTCTGCAATGTCGATCACCGCGAGGCTGGTGTAGATGCGGGTGACGCATCCCACGCCGGTCAGCGGCAGGGTGCAGGCGGCCAGCAGTTTGGGTTTGCCGTCTTTGGTGACGTGTTCGGTAATGACCGCGACGCGCTTGGCACCGTGGACAAGGTCCATCGCACCTCCGACAGCCGGCACGCCTTTGGCACCGGCACTCCAGTTCGCGAGGTCGCCGTTTTGGGCTATCTGATAGGCACCCAGGATCGCCACATCCAGATGGCCACCGCGCACCATCGCAAAGCTGTCGGCGTGGTGGAAGAAAGCGGCGCCGGGGTTGAGGGTGACGGCCTTCTTGCCCGCGTTGATCAGGTCCCAGTCCTCCTGCCCCGGCGCGGGGGATTGGCCGAAGTCGAGGATGCCGTTTTCGGTGTGGAAAATGGCTTGACGGCCAGGGGGTTGGTACTGTGCAACCATCTCGGGGAAGCCAATGCCAAGGTTGACGTAAGCGCCGTCTTCGATGTCTTGCGCCGCGCGCCAGGCAATCTGGGCGTTGGAAAGTTTGGTCATGGATACACCGCTTTCGCCCGGTTGAGGACTTCTTCCTGTTGGGGGGGGCGTGACCTCAACCACGGCCTGCACGAAGATGCCGGGGGTGATGACAGCCTCGGGGTCGATGGTGCCGGGAGCGACGATCAGCGATACCTGAACAATCGTTCGATTAGCCGTCATGGCCATCAAAGGGTTGAAGTTGCGGGCGGCGGCGCGGTAGGTCAGGTTGCCGTGGGTATCGCCGATATGGGCCTTGATCAGGGCGAAATCGGCTTTCAGCCAGCGTTCCTGAACATAGAGGCGGCCATCGAACGCCTCGATCTTCTTGCCCGCGGCAAGGTCGGTGCCGTAAGCGGTGGGGGTGTAGAAGGCGGGGATGCCTGCGCCACCAGCGCGGATACGCTCGGCCAGGGTGCCTTGCGGGACGAGTTCCAGTTCAACTTCACCGGCCAGATAGGCCTCGGTGAACACTACCGGATCGGCGGAGCGCGGGAAAGAGCAGATCAGCTTCCTGACCATGCCTTGTTCGATCAACGCCGCCAACCCGACATGGCCGTTTCCGGCGTTGTTGTTGATGACGGTCAAGCCGGTGGGGTGGCCGGTGGCCGTGTGGCGGTCGATCAGGGCGTGGATCAGTTCAACGGGTGCGCCAGAGCCGCCAAAGC
>JAYSQA010000325.1:0-1640 GCA_043721775.1 Rhodobacterales bacterium | reverse complement strand
GCTACCGCGAAAACGGCTATTTGATTTTGGGCGGGCCGGACGTGGTCACGGACCGCATGGCAGGCGTTGCGATGCAGCAAGCGCAGGGCGCAGATGTGGCCGTCCTTACGCCAGAAGCGGTCAAAACCCGCTTTCCCTATCTGAACACCGATGATATCGGGATCGGTACCTTCGGCCAAACCGGAGAGGGCTGGTTTGACGCCTGGTCGCTTTTGTCCCTGACCCGCAGTAACGCCCGCGCCCAAGGCGTGGAGTATATCGAGGCCGAAGTGGCGGCAATCCTGTCCGTGGGCGACCGCATCACAGGCGTCCGCCTTAACTCGGGCGACACCCTTGCCTGCGATCTTTGCGTTATGGCTGCGGGCGCCGCGTCGGGTCGGCTGATGGCGACGCTGGGCGTCGACCTTCCGGTCACCCCCCGCAAGCGCACCGTGTTCAGCTTTCGCGCCCCGGTCGATGGCGCGACATTTCCGATGCTGTTCGACAGATCCGGCATCTGGATCAGACCCGAGGGCAAAGGCTTCATCGGTGGCATCCAGCCCCCCGCCGACCGTGATCCCGATGCGACAGGCGATTACGAACCCGACCATGATCTGCTGCAAGACCCGTTCTGGCCGCTGCTCGCGCACCGTATTCCGGCGATGGAGGAATTGCGGCTGGATCGCGCCTGGGCCGGGCATTACGAGGTCAACGCACTGGATCACAACGGCGTGGTCGGACCGCATGATCAGCTGACCAACCTGATCTTTGCCACCGGATTTTCCGGCCATGGCGTGATGCACGCCCCCGCCGTAGGCCGTGCCGTAGCAGAGTGGATCATCGGCGGGCGCTATGCGACAATTGATATGGCGCCGCTCAGTTGGAACCGGATCAGGGACAACCGTCCGCTGATCGAGACAGTGGTTTATTGAAGGAGAGCGCAGATGAGGTTTTCAGGCAAAGTCGTCGTGATCACAGGGGCCGCACGCGGCATTGGCCGCGCCTGCGCCGAGCGTTTCCTGAGTGAGGGCGCGCAGGTGGTGATCGGCGACATTGACGCGGCACGGCTGGCTGAGACGGCCGGCACCTTGGGTGGCCCTGATCGCATCCTCGCCGTCCCCACTGATGTCAGCCAGAAAACCGAGGTCGATGCCCTGATCGCGGCGGCCGTCGCCGGCTTTGGGCGCGTCGATATCATGGTGAACAACGCGGGCATCGCGATTGTGCGCGACTACCTCGACATATCCCCTGAGGAATTTGACCAAGTGCTGGGCGTCAACCTGAAGGGCGCGTTCTTGGGCACTCAAGCCGCCGCCCGCCAGATGATCGCGCAAGGTCAGGGCGGGGTGATCGTCAACATGTCCTCGATCAACTCTGGTCTCGCCAACCCCAACCTTGCCACCTACGCGATTTCCAAGGGCGGGATGAACCAGGTCACATCGACCGCCGCCGTGTCTTTCGCGCCGCATGGCATCCGGGTCTGCGGCGTCGGTCCTGGCACGATCGCGACCGAGATGATCGAGGGCGCTTTCACCAAACGCGCGGGCGGTAATGACACCATCCTGTCGCGCACGCCGCTCGGGCGGCTGGGGCGGCCAGAGGAAATCGCATCGGTGGTGGCCTTTCTGGCCTCAGATGATGCGTCCTATTTCACCGGCGAG
>JAYSQA010000324.1:0-18618 GCA_043721775.1 Rhodobacterales bacterium | reverse complement strand
CATGCCCTTGTCCAGCCAGATCAGCCCCGCTTGCGAAGCGCCGCAGTGTAGCTGGACCAGTTCGCCGTGCGGTAGCAGGCGACTTGCTTATGCGACCAGTCTAACCGCATGAATTCACAATGTGAATCCTCAATGATCAGAGTTCTGCAACAACGCCGTTTGGACCCACTCTGCTACAGCCAAACCAGCGCGCCGGGCGCAAGCCATGGCACTGCTGGCAGCTACGGGCCTGTCAGAGCCCGGGAGAATTCTGAAATCCTTCCCCCGTCAGCTTTCCGGCGGCATGCAGCAGCGCGTGGTGATTGCCCAAGCGCTTGCGACAGGTGCAGATTTCCTGATCGCCGATGAAGCCACCACATCTTTTGATGTCACGATTGGTGCGCAGGTTCTGGCGCTGCTGCGCCGGTTGGTGGCAGAGCGCGGATTGACCATCCTGATGATCACCCATGACATGGATCTGGTCGCAAAGGTCTGCGACCGCGCCTTGGTGCTTTATGCCGGCATCACGGTCGAAGAAGGCCCGGCTCAGGCATTGCTGTCGTCGCCGCGTCATCCCTACATAGCCGCGCTTCTTGCGGCGCTTCCGGATGCCAGGGCAAAGGATCAGAGGTTGCAGGCGTTGAAAGGCTCTATCCCGCCGCCGCGCCTGTTGGTGCAGGGCTGCGCCTTTGCGCCACGGTGTCCGAAGGCCATGTCGGTGTGTGTCACACCGCCACCGTGCCGCACGCAAGGCACCCGGGTCTGGCATTGCCATCTGGAGCCGTAGTATGCTTGAGGTCCGCGACCTTGTCGTGCGCTGCAGGCGTGGAGTGTTCGCAACGCCCGGCCCGGCGGCGGTCAACAACGCAAGCTTCAGCCTGCCCATGTGCCAGACCATTGGCATCGTTGGCGAGTTCGGCTCTGGCGAAAGCAGTCTGTTGCGGGCTGTCCTGCGCCTGATCCCCGTCGCAAGCGGCCAGATCCGGCTGAATGGGCAGGATTTCCTGTCGTTAAAAGGGCAGGCCCTGCGGCTGGCTCGTCAGGGCATCGGCGTTGTGGCACAAACCCCGCTCCTGTCGCTTTCTCCACGCCTGACCATCGCGCAGACCCTGACGGAACCGATGCAAGCTGCGAACCTTTCCCGGCGATCACCGCACCCGTGCCGCCCTTGTGCTGGCCCAGTGCGGTCTGCCTGCCGGTTTCCTGACCCGCCGCGCACGTGCTTTCCGGTGGCCAGGCGCAGCGTGTTGCCATCGCGCGGGCGCTGACAATGTCGCCCGGCCTTCTGGTGCTGGATGAACCGACGTCGGTGCCGGATGTGTCCGTACAGGTGCAGATCCTGAACCTGCTACAGGACATCAAGGCCGAACTGGGCCCTTCCATGCTGTTTGTCATCCATAACCTGAAGGTCGTGGCCCATGTTTCGGACGGAATTCTGGTCATGCCGCGCGGCGTGGTGGTAGAGGCCCGGCCGGCCGAGCAGGTGATGCGGGCGCCTGCACAGGCCTATACCTGCGCACTGATGGGCTTTGGCCGTCAAACGCGGGCAGGCCACAGCGGGCCTCCGTAAACCGCCGTCTCAGCCCAGAACAAATGCCGGGACGCGGGCCGGGAAGGGTCAGACGGCAAGATGCACGCCATAAGCGGAGGCAAAGCCGCCACGGCTTATGGCGATCCCTGCTTAGGTTCAATGACGTTGCGGTGGCGTAGTTCGCCGGTCTTCGTGTGGTGCCTTGTCATCGCACAGGTTAGGGTATTCCTTGCGTTTCAGGATCAAAGCTGGGCGCGGTGCGGTCGATCTTTGCCGCCGCCGCAAGGATCGGAAAGCCGTATGACACCTGCCACCAAGGTTCCCTATTGGAGTCTGCCCGCTGCATCGTTGACCACAAGCCTTGGCTCGCGGCCCGAGGGCCTGACCTCATCCGAGGCGCGGACTGCGCTGGACAGGCACGGTCCCAACACCATTGAAGCCTCGGCCCATGCGGGCGCGTTGCGGCTGTTGTTGCGGCAATTCGAAAGCCCCTTGGTGCTGATCCTGATTTTTGCCGCCGTCGTGTCGATCGTCGTGCAGGAATGGACCGAAGCTACGATTATTCTGCTGATTGTGGCGGGCAGCACGGCGCTGTCCTTTGCGCAGGAATACCGCGCCTCGGTTGCTTTGGCGCAACTGCGCGGGCGGCTGGGGTTGAAGGCTGCGGTGCTGCGCGACGGGGTGTCGGTGCAACTGCCGGTGGCCGAGGTGGTGCCGGGCGATGTCGTGCGTCTGTCAGCAGGCAATCTGGTGCCAGCCGACGGCGTGGTGCTGGAGGCGCGGGATTTTCTGGTGTCGCAGGCTGCCCTGACCGGCGAATCCTTTCCCGTGGAAAAGCGCGCCGATGCCGTGGCCGCCGATGCGGTTCTGGCGGATCGGACCAACGTTGTGCTGCAAGGCACCTCGGTGCGCAGTGGTACGGCGGCGGTGCTGGTGGTTGATACGGGCAAGGCGACGGTCTTCGGTGCCATTGCCGGTCGTCTGACCGGAGCCGACCCCGAGACGGATTTTGAACGCGGCATCCGCAAGTTCGGCTACCTCTTGACGCGGGTGATGATGATCATCGTCACACTGGTCTTTGCCGCCAACATAGCGCTGGCGCGGCCTTTGGTGGACAGCCTGCTGTTCTCGGTCGCTTTGGCGGTAGGTTTGACGCCAGAACTGTTGCCCGCCATCGTATCGGTCACCATGTCGGCGGGCGCACGCCGGATGGCCAGGCGCGGTGTCATCGTGCGGCGGACGGCGGCGATTGAAAACCTTGGCTCGGTCGATATCCTGTGCACTGACAAGACCGGCACCCTGACGCGCGGTGTGGTGGAGCTGAGCGAGGCTGTAGACCCCTTGGGCGTGACCTCGCCCGCCGTTTTCGACTTCGCCCTGATCAACGCCCATCTGGAAACCGGCATCCAGAACCCTTTGGATGAGGCCATCGTGGCCACCGCCAAGGCCAAGGGGCTGGCGCTGCCTCAGCCTATAAAGATCGACGAAATTCCCTATGATTTCCTGCGCAAACGTCTGACCATCGTGATCGACGTGCCTGCCGAGGATCAGCACCACATCATTACCAAGGGCGCTTTCGACGACGTTCTGGGCTGCTGTGACCGCGTGGCCACGCCCTCCGGCCCGGTTGCGCTGGATGATACCCAGCGCCAGCGCCTGAATGAGTTCTACGCCGCGAAAGGCAATCAGGGCTTCCGCGTCCTTGGTCTTGCCGCCCGGCGCATCGACCCCAAGCCGCGCTATGCGGCGGCGGATGAGGTGGCGATGGTGTTTGAAGGCTTCCTTCTGTTCTTCGATCCCCTGAAAGAAGGGATTGTGGAAACCCTTGCCGCGTTGAAGGCGCTTGGCATTGCCGTCAAGGTCATCACCGGCGACAACCGCCATGTGGCCGCCCATGTGGGCGAAGCGGCGGGCTTGGGCGGCGACGTGCTGACCGGGGCCGCCCTGACCGACACGGCGGATGAGGCCCTGTGGCATATTGCCGAGACCACCGACATTTTCGCCGAAATCGACCCCCAGCAGAAAGAGCGTATCGTGCGCGCCTTGCAGCATCGCGGCCATGCGGTGGCTTATCTGGGCGACGGTATCAACGATGCGCCAGCCTTGCGGGCGGCGGATGTGGGGATTTCGGTTGATCAAGCCGTGGATGTGGCGCGGGAAAGTGCTGACATCGTCATGCTGGAGCGTGACTTGGACGTGCTGCGGCAAGGCGTGGTCGATGGACGGCGGACCTTTGCGAATACGCTGAAGTACATCTCAATCACCACAAGTGCCAATTTCGGCAACATGATCTCGATGGCCATCGGCACTTTGTTCCTGCCGTTCCTGCCACTGCTCGCAAGCCAGATTCTCCTGAACAACTTCCTGTCCGACTTCCCCTCCATCGCCATCGCGACAGACAATGTCGACCCGGAAGCCGTGGCCAAGGCCCCCCGCTGGGACCTGCCGCGCATTCAGGCCTATATGGTGGTCTTCGGGCTGGTCTCGACGGTGTTTGACCTGCTGACCTTCGTGTTGCTGGTCTATGTTTTCCAAGCGCAAGAGGCCGAGTTCCAAAGTGCCTGGTTCCTGATCTCGCTGCTGACTGAACTGGCCGTGGTCATGGTGCTGCGCACCCGCAGGCTGGCGTGGAAAAGCACGCCGGGGACGGTGCTTGCGATTTCCACGGCCATCGTGTCTGTGCTGTCACTGGCTTTGCCCTATCTTGGCCGGGTTTCTGGCTGGCTGGGTCTGTTACCTTTGCCGTGGCATCTGATGCTGGTGGCGATTGTCATCGTAGCCGCCTATATTGCGGCGACCGAGGCTGCGAAGTACGTCTTCTACCGGTCAAAGCGCTGGGGTCTCCATTGACCGCACGGCCTTGACGCAGGCTTTGGCCTTCCGCTACAGGGGAAGGCTTGCGCCTTTGGCCTGTCAGGTTTATCGGCTGCCCTGTCTCATAACATCGGTTTTGCCATGAAATTCCTCGACCTCACCAAAGTTTATATCCGCTCGGGTGGCGGTGGGGGTGGCTGCGTGTCCTTCCGGCGGGACAAGTATGTGGAATACGGCGGCCCGGATGGCGGCGATGGCGGGCATGGCGGCAGCGTCTGGGCCGAGGCGATGGAGGGGTTGAACACCCTGATCGACTATCGCTATCAGCAGCATTTCTTCGCCAAATCCGGCCAGCCCGGCATGGGCAGCCAGAAAACCGGCAAGACCGGCGAAGACATCGTGATGAAAGTGCCCTTGGGCACCGAGATTCTGGACGAGGACGAGGAAACCGTCATCGCCGACCTGACCCGGGTGGGCCAGCGCGTCTTGCTGGCTGAAGGCGGCAATGGCGGCTGGGGCAACCTGCGCTTCAAATCGGCCACCAACCGCGCTCCCGCCCGCGCCAACCCGGGGCAAGAGGGGGTGGAGCGTACCATCTGGCTGCGCCTGAAGCTGATCGCGGATGCGGGGCTTCTGGGGCTGCCGAATGCCGGAAAGTCGACGTTTCTTGCTGCCGTGTCGAACGCCCGCCCGAAGATTGCCGATTATCCGTTTACAACGCTGGTGCCGAACCTTGGTGTGGTCGGCATCGACGGTGCGGAATTCGTGATGGCCGATATTCCGGGCCTGATCGAGGGCGCGTCCGAAGGTCGTGGTCTGGGGATGCAGTTTCTGGCCCATGTGGAACGCTGCAAGGTGCTGCTGCATCTGGTTGACGGCACCTCGTCGACGATCACCAAGGATTACCGCACCATCGTCCATGAACTTGAGGCCTATTCCGAAGTCTTGGGCGACAAGCCGCGGATTTTGGCGCTCAACAAGGTTGACGCTATGGATGCCAAACAGATCAGCGACCGCAGGCGGGCCTTGGAAAAAGCCAGCGGCGGCGAGGTTCATGTCATCTCTGGCGTGGCGGGCAGGGGTCTGCAAGATGTGTTGCGGGTGATCATGGCCGATATCAAGAAGGGCAACGCCAAACCCGAAGAGGTAACGCCGTGGCGGCCCTGAGCCATCTGTCTGCGCCCGATATCAGGACGGCCCGCCGTCTGGTGGTGAAAATCGGCTCGGCTTTGCTGGTAGACCGGCAGACCGGGCTGAAGCAGGCCTGGTTGAAGGCGCTGGCGCTGGATGTGGTTGAGGCGAAGGCGCGCGGGGCGGATGTGGTGCTGGTGTCGTCAGGCTCGATTGCTTTGGGGCGCAAGGTGCTGGGCTTGGGCGACGGGGCGCTGACGTTGGAGCAATCGCAGGCCGCTGCCGCCGTTGGCCAAATCCAGCTGGCGCGGGCCTATGAGGAGGTTCTGGCACCGCACGGCATCATCACCGGGCAGATTCTGGTGACGCTGGAGGATACCGAAGACCGCCGCCGCTACTTGAACAGCCGGGCGACGATGGAGACCTTGCTGGGCTTGGGCGTTGTGCCGATCGTGAACGAGAATGACACGGTGGCAACGGACGAGATCCGCTTTGGCGACAATGACCGCTTGGCCGCGCAGATTGCAGTGACGGTCGGAGCGGATCAGTTGATCTTGCTGTCGGATGTAGACGGGTTTTATTCGGCCAATCCAAAGGAAGACCCTACCGCGCAACGCTTTGATCTGGTGGAGAAAATTACACCGGAAATTGAGGCCATGGCGGGGGACCCGATCTCGGCCATGTCGAAGGGCGGCATGAAGACCAAGGTTCTGGCGGCCAAGACGGCGGTGGCGGGCGGCTGTGCGATGGCGATCATGGAAGGCTCGGTGCTGCGGCCCCTGACGGCGCTGGCCAATGGGGCGCACCGGACGTGGTTTGTGGCGCATACAGACCCGCAGGCCGCGCGCAAGCGCTGGATCAACGCGATGAAACCGAGGGGCGAGTTGCGGCTGGATGCGGGGGCGGTGAAGGCGATGGCCTTGGGGAAAAGCCTTTTACCGGCGGGGGTTGTGGCGGTGACGGGCAACTTTGGCAGGGGCGATCCGGTGGCAATTGTCGCGCCAGACGGGGTGATCCTCGGCAAGGGGTTGGTGCGGTATACCGCCGTGGAGGCCAAAGCGATTGCCGGGCATCGTTCGGGCGAGATAGAGGCTATTCTGGGGTATCAGGGCCGGGCGGCCTTGGTGCACCGCGACGATATGGTGATCTGATCCCACGCGCCGGGGGTTTCACACCCCCGGACCCCCGTGGAGTATTTAGGCCAAGATGAAGGGGAAAGAGATGGACGGGCAATTCTCTGATCTGATGGACGATATCGGCCGCAAGGCGAGGGCGGCGGCGGCGGAGTTGGCTTACGCCAGCCAGGAGCGGAAATATGCGGCGCTGGTCAGTGCGGCGCATTTCGTCTGGGAGAGCCGTCAGGCGATCCTGGATGCCAATGATGAGGATATGGCTTACAGTTCCGAGAAGGGCCTGAGCCCGGCGCTGATGGACCGGTTGCGGCTGGATGACTACCGGCTGCGTGGGATTGTTGACGCGTTGCTGGCCGTGGCCGAGCAGCGCGATCCGGTGGGGCGGGTTCTGGCGGAGTGGGAGCGTCCGAATGGCTTGCATATTCAGCGAGTTGCGACCCCGTTGGGGGTGGTTGGCGTCATTTATGAAAGCCGCCCCAATGTGACGGCGGATGCTGGCGCGCTGTGCCTGAAGGCTGGCAATGCGGTCATTCTGCGCGGCGGGTCGGAGAGTTTTCATTCTTCGACGGCGATCCACGACTGCCTGGTGCGCGGTTTGCAGGAGGCGCGGTTGCCGGAGGCGGCGATCCAACTGGTGCCGACGCGGGACCGCGAGATGGTCTCGGCGATGCTGCGGGCGGTCGAATATATTGACGTGATTGTGCCGAGGGGCGGCAAGGGCTTGGTTGGCCTGGTGCAGCGCGAGGCGCGGGTACCGGTGTTTGCCCATCTGGAGGGGATTTGCCACATCTATGCCGACAAAGACGCTGATCTTGCGAAGGCAAGGGCTGTGGTGATCAACTCCAAAACGCGGCGGACCGGGGTTTGCGGGGCGGCGGAGTGTCTGCTGATCGACTGGAAGTTTTACACCCAACATGGCGCGGTGATGATCGAAGACCTGTTGAAAGCCGGGGTCGAGGTGCGGACCGAGGGGGAATTGTTGAAGGTTCCCGGCACGGTTCAAGCCTCGGCTGAGGATTTCGGGCGGGAGTTTCTGGATATGATCATCGCGGCCAAGCTGGTCGATGGGGTGGATGAGGCGATTGCCCATATCCGCAAGTATGGCTCCAGCCACACCGAAAGCATCCTGACCGAAAATGACGAGACGGCGGGCAAGTTCTTCCAGCGGCTCGACAGCGCGATTCTGATGCGCAACGCCTCCACCCAGTTTGCCGATGGTGGCGAGTTTGGCATGGGTGGCGAGATTGGCATTGCTACAGGCAAGTTGCACGCCCGCGGGCCGGTGGGGGCCGAACAACTGTGCAGTTTCAAATACCTGGTGACCGGAGACGGAACGATCAGAAGCTGAGCTTGATCGAGGTCGTGCCAAGTTCGGCGGTCAGACGGTATTGGCGTCGGGTGATCTGTTCGGCCGCCAAGGGGAAGTGGACGACGGCGGGGGTAATCTCGGGTGCGGCAGTCGGGTCGGCCAGTACGGCCCAGAGCCCCGGTTCGATGCGCAGCTTGGTCGCGTCGCCGTTGATCTGCCACCGGCCGCCGTCGACTTGAACGGTGATCTTGCCGCCGTAGGCCATCGCACTTTCCAGACACATCAGCAGAAGGAAGGCAATCTTGACCTCGCCCCGCGACAAGTCAGGGCCGGAGTGCCATTCAATCGACAGACGCCCGCCACGCGTCATGTCGGTGATGATGCTGGCCACCTCGGACCGGCCGAGACGTTGCTCGCCGGATGCCGCACCGAAGGCCACCCGAAAGAAGCGGATGCGGGCGTTGGCATGGCCCACACTTTCCGAAATCAGCGCCATTTCCGGGCCACGGGTGCCGGCCTCCATCATCAGCAACTCCAACCCATTGCCGATGGCGCCAATCGGGCTGATAAGGTCATGGCAGATGCGCGAGCCCAGAAGGGCGGCGAGGTCTGATCTGTCTGACATTATGGTCCTTTCAGGGAGGCTTTGATGCGGTCATTCTTGGAGCCGGGAATGCTGGTGCGGCATCCTGCGGAAGCAGATTGGGGTCTTGGTCAGGTACAATCGCTCATCAATGGTAAATGCACCGTTAACTTTGAGCACAGGGGCAAGGTTGTTATCGACACACGGCAAATTGATCTTGTTGTCGATTTCAGCACAGGGCCGTCACCGTGATTGCCATTTGTCATGAATTCGAAATGATTGACGCTCAGGACAAGGTGAGCCACGTTGGCGTAACACGCAAGCCCTGTCGCCAATGACCGTTGATACAGCATTAATCCTGCGCCTGGCGAAAGATGCCAGAGATATTCGTGCCGCTCAAAGGCTGCGCTATAAGGTGTTTGTCGAGGAACTGGGTGCGCACGGGCCGCTGGTGGACGATGACAACCGGCTGGAAGTGGATGAGTTCGACCCGTTCTTTGACCATCTGCTGCTGATCGACCCCAAGCGCGACCCTGACACCCTGTCAGACGTCGTGGGGGTCTATCGCCTTCTGCCGCCAGAGAAATTCGCCTTGGCTGGGCGCTTTTATTCGGAAAGCGAGTTTGACCTGTCGCGCCTGAAGGCCAGTGGGCGGCGGCTGTTGGAACTGGGGCGGTCTTGTGTGCATCCCGATATGCGGGGTGGGGCGGCGATGTTTCTGTTGTGGAACGGGCTGGCGGAGTATGTGCTGGAACGCGGGATTGAGGTGCTGTTCGGGGCGGCCTCGTTTCACGGCACGGATGTGGGCGCGCTGGCGCAACCCTTGTCGCTGCTGCATCATCACCACCAAGCACCCGAGGCCTTGCGGGTGACGCCGCAGCCCACCCATGCGCAGGCGATGGACCTGCTGCCAGAGGCCGGCGTGAACCGGGCGGCCGCGATGTCAGGCATTCCGGCGCTGATCAAAGCCTATCTGCGGTTGGGGGGCCATGTCTCGGATGGGGCGTGGATTGACCATGATTTCAATACGATAGACGTCTGCTTGGTGATGGATACGGCACGGATGAGCGGCAAGCACCGTGATTTCTATACGCGCAAGCAGGGGCGCGGATGAGCGATTGGTTGCAGGCGCGGTTCACGCCGCCAGGGATCACGCCCTTGGGCTGGCTGCGGGTGGCGTGGCGCGGCGCGTTGCTGGGGCTGCTGACCTATGGCGGATTGCTGCTGCTGCTGGCGGTGCGGCTGGTGGAGCGCCCGCTGTTTGGCGAGGCCCGGCCCTGGACGCCCCATATCACGCAATGCGTCTGCCAAGCGGCGTTTGGCATCCTGCGGATCGGCTATGTGGTGCGGGGTCAGCCCATGACGGCGCCGGGGGCTATGGTGGCCAACCATTCGTCCTGGTTGGATATTTTCGCGCTGAACGCGGCGGCACGGATCTATTTCGTGGCGAAGTCCGAGGTCTCGGGCTGGGCAGGGATTGGCTGGCTGGCGCGGGCCACCGGCACCGTCTTCATCGCCCGCAAAGGGGCCGAGGCGAAGCGGCAGCAGGCGATGTTCGAGGCGCGGCTGCGGGCCGGGCACCCGCTGTTGTTTTTTCCCGAAGGCACCAGCACCGATGGGCTGCGCGTCTTGCCGTTCAAATCCACGCTTTTTGCCGCCTTTTTCACGGTTGATGTGCCAACACCGCTGCAAATGCAGCCGGTGACGGTGATTTACCATGCGCCTGACGTGGCGGACGCCCGGCATTACGGGTGGTGGGGTGACATGGCGTTCGGGCCACATCTGCTGACGGTATTGGCTGATGCGCGACCGGGTCGGGTGGAGTTGATCTTTCACCCTCCGGTGCCGGTCCGGGTTTTCCCCGACCGCAAGAGCCTTGCTGCGCATTGCGAACGGGTGATCCGGACAAGCCACCATCCGATCCTTTGACTGGTAGGGTGGGGTTTAACCCCACCCTACCAGTCAAAGGATCGGGGCTAGCAAGGATTTCAGGGCTGCAAGGGGGTCTTCGGTGGTCCATATCTCGGGGCCAAGGGCGAAGAAATCGGTGACGGGGGCGAAGCTTTCGACCAGCGCGCGGTTCAGGGCGCCTTCGGCGATGATGGGCACCTCGATCATCTCGGTCCACCATTCGAACAGGTCGCGGGGGGCTTGGGTTCCAAGGCCAAGGCCGGTGTCACCGATCGGCCCGAAAGCGACATAGTCGGCACCGGACTCGCCTGCCGTCATGCCCTCGTGCCGGGTGATGCCGCACCAGGAGCC
The DNA here is from genome assembly GCA_043721775.1 of Rhodobacterales bacterium. Taxonomy (GTDB): domain Bacteria; phylum Pseudomonadota; class Alphaproteobacteria; order Rhodobacterales; family Rhodobacteraceae; genus Stagnihabitans. The sequence goes on along the minus strand of JAYSQA010000324.1, from coordinate 7,876 downwards.
TACGATGGCGTCGGGGCCGAGGTCTTTGCGCAAGGCGCGGACGGCGCGGGCGCCGTCGGTCAGGTGGATGCCGTCAAGGCCGTGACGTTCCACAAAGAGAACGTGGTTCTCTATCACGATGGCCACGTCGCGGGCATGGGCTACGAGGCGGCAGGCGTCGGCGGCGCGGCCGATGTCATCGGGGTCTTTGGTGGCGAGCGAAAGTCGCAGGCAGGCGATCTCGACCCCGTCCATCATGCGGGCGAGGGTTTGCGGGAATGTGTCAAGGTCCAGCACCGGGGGGGTGATGAGGGTGATCTGCGGGCGGTCCTGAATGGCCATTCTTGCGGTTCCTTTGCCTTGTCCGGCCCGTTTAGACTAAAGCGCAGGCCTTGTCAGGGGGCCGCATTTCAGCGACTGAATTTCAGGGCGCCGCATCTAAGGCACCTCATTCCAAGCCACAGCTTGTCAGGCCCCGGCTTCTCAGGCTGCGGCTTTTCAGGCTGCGGCTTGTCAGGCTGCGGGGTCTGGCGTATCAACCGACGTTCCACAGGATAGGCGTGATGATGATCCCTCCGGTTTTTGTTCTGGTTCGCCCGCAGATGGGCGAGAATATCGGCGGTGCAGCGCGCGCCATGCTGAACTTCGGGCTGGAGCGGATGCGGGTGGTCGATCCTCGGGACGGGTGGCCGAACCCGAAGGCGGTGGCGATGGCCTCGGGTGCCGGGCGGGTTCTGGACACTGCGGGGATGTTTGCTGATCTGGACGCGGCGCTGGCGGATTGTGATTTCGTGCTGGCCACGACGGCGCGGGGACGGGAGTTGACCAAGCCGGTTTACACGCCTGAGGCCGCGATGGAACTGGTGCGGGCGATGACTGGCGCTGGCAAGCGGGTCGCGGTGCTGTTCGGGCCGGAGCGGGCGGGGCTGGAGAATGACGACATCATCCGGGCCAATGCGATTGTGACGGTGCCGGTCAATCCGGATTTCTTCAGCCTGAACCTGGCCCAGTGTGTGCTGCTTTTGGCCTATGAATGGCGGCGGCAGACCGTGGAGGTTCCGGCGATGGTCATGGAGATGGCGGGGGCTGATTATGCGAATGGGGCGGAGATTGCGGCTTTGGCTGACCATTTCGAAGAGCGGCTGGGGGTGGCGGGGTTCTTCTTTCCGGAGTTGAAGGCACCGAAGATGAAGCAGAGTTTGCGGAATATGTGGTCCAGGTTGGGGCTGACGCGGGCGGAAGTGCAGACCTTTCATGGCATGTTGCGGCAGATTGCCTACAAGCTGAAAAAACAGGGCGAGTGAGGGGATTGCACGCGTGCAATCATTGGTAAGTCATTGATATAATGTAATGTTATGAAAAATATTCATCTTTTGTTAACTTGGCCCTGACCGCAGTAGCGGGGGGCTGGCCCCCCGCACCCCCCAGAGTATTTGTGCCAAGATGAAGACGGGGGGCCGGATTGGTTTGAATTTGTCTTGAATTGTGGCGAAGGTGAGGCGGTCGAGGGGGCGCCGATGGATGATCTGAAGATTGACTGTGTCGAGTTTTCAAGCGGTGACATTGCGGCCAGCAAGGGGTTCTTTGCGCGGGCCTTTGGCTGGGGGTTTGTCGACTACGGGCCGCAGTATCAGGCTTTTGCCGATGCGGGGAAGGCTGGCGGGATTGACCGGGCGGGGCAGACGGCGGCGGGGACGGCGTTGGTGATCCTGAAGACGGGCGATCTGGAGGCGGCTTTGGCTGCGGCTTTGGCTGCGGTTGAGGCGGCGGTTGAGGCGGCGGGTGGGGTTGTGGTCAAGCCGATCTTCAGGTTTCCGGTCGGGCGGCGCTTTCACTTTCGCGAGCCGGGCGGGGCGGAGCTGGGGGTTTGGTCGGAAGTGTGAGGCGGGGAAGGGAATAGCGGCTAGGCCGACGGGGCAAGTATCTGCGCATCGGCCCCAACGAGTGCTAAAGTAATTCCACATCAAGAAAAACGCTCCGTTCTGGCCCAGCATGGTGCTTGGGCCAGAACTTGAAAGTGCATACTATAGACGAGCGCGAAGCTCATGCCGCTGGTTCAGCGGAAGCATATCGGCAACCGCAGTTAGAAGGTCCAAAAGGCGCCGATCCGCTGCGATTGGGTCCTCCCGAAACTCAGGTTTCAATACCATCAAACGAACCTTTTTACGGGGTGCACGGCCGAAGGTGTCCAGCCAGTCCGTGAGTTCCGAGTGGTAGCGCCTAAATTCTGGCGTCCGAGGGCCTAACTCTTCGAAAAGGCCTTTCAGGACCCATTCGGTGTTCATTCTGTTAAGTTCCTTGTAATCACGCAGGTAAGATTCGGCATTCAGGTCCTGATAGCCCACAAATGTCGAGAATCCGAACAGGGGATGTTCCGGGTCTCGCGTATCGACGTACCACGCGTGGACGAGACTGACCCTCTTAACTAGGTCAGGTGACCGGGCCCACTCCGTTTGAAGTCGGGCAATATTATCGAGAGCTTGGTTTGCATTCCTTACAACCTTCATGGGGAAATCTACTTTTTCTGCCACGTGGTAGACACGGGGCGTCCAAGCGTCTTTGTGAAGTACCACGCCGTAGCTTTTTAGCACCTTGGCGACGCTTTCTGTTGTCGGCCATCCGAACTTGGCGCTTCACAAAGTTGTGGGTATGCGCTTTAGCCTGCATTCCCCAGAACCCAACACCGCAACGTGACAGCGGGTCGCCCTTGAAGGCCCTCGTGCTGCGCACTAGGGTCTGGCGCACAGATCGAGGGGCGTCAGATGGCGGGCAAGCGCAGTATTTTCGAAGAGGTTGGCGCCAGAGAGGCTGGGACGGCCTTGGCCAAAGGCCCGGCTGGCGGGATGATCTCGACCGCGTCCAAGGGGGCGCGGGGGGCTTTGCGGGTCTGGCTGATGGTGATCTTTGCTTTGGTGGCGGTGATGATCATGGTGGGTGGCCTGACGCGGCTGACGGAGTCCGGCCTTTCGATTACCGAGTGGAATCCGGTGATGGGGGCTTTGCCGCCGATGAATGAGGCCGATTGGGCGGTGGAGTTTGGCAAGTATCAGGCGTCGCCGCAGGGGCAGATCGTGAATGCCTCGATGGATTTGGGCGCGTTCAAGCAGATTTTCTGGTGGGAATGGGCGCATCGGGAGTTGGGGCGGGTGATCGGGCTTGTCTGGGCGGTGGGGTTTGGGTTTTTCGCGCTGACGCGGCGGGTGCCTGTGGGATGGGCGCCGCGGCTGTGGGGGTTGGGGCTGTTGATTGGCCTGCAAGGGGCTGTGGGTTGGGGGATGGTCGCCTCTGGCTTGACGGGCTCGATGGTGAAGGTGGCGAACTATTGGCTGGCGCTGCATCTGGGCGGGGCGTTTGTGATTTATGGGTTTATCGCGGGTTGGGTTTTCTTGCTCGGGCGGTCGGAGACGGACCTGTTGACGGCGCGGCGGAGCGGGGAGCGGAAGTTGTTCGGGCTTTCCACCGGGGTCATGCATTTCCTGTTCTGGCAGATCATTCTGGGGGCTTTGGTGGCTGGGATTGATGCGGGGCGGAATTATCCGACCTGGCCGGATATGAATGGGTCTTTCTTTCCGGCGGATGCGTTTGATGTGCCGGGGCTGCCGCTTTGGGCCAATCCGGGGGTTGTGCAGTTTGTGCATCGGCTGTCGGGGTATTTGCTGTTCGCGTTTGGGGTGGTGGCGTGGTTGCGCGGGCGGAAGTCGGCCTACCGCGCGACAAGGGTTGCGTTTCACATGATGATGGCGATGCTGCTGGTACAGGTCTGCCTTGGCATCTTTACAGCGCTGTCGGCGGCGCAGTTGCATCTGGCGATCACGCACCAGGTGGGCGCGGTGGTCTTGTGGGTTTTGGTGAGCCGGGCGCGGCATTTGTCGGCCTATCCGGTTCAGGGTTCCATCCGGGAGGGGACGGCATGACGAGCAATCACGCATATGACCAGTTGATGGCGTTTCAGCGCCAGACTGAGGCTTTGGGATTGGTGGCCGAACGGCTGGGCTGGGATCAGGAGACGATGATGCCGCGGGGGGCTGCCGAGCAGCGCGGCGAGGAGATGGCTGCGATGGAGGGTGTGCTGCATGCCCGGCGCACCGATCCGCGGATTGCCGATTGGCTGGAGGCGGCGGACCCTGCGGATGACGAGGGGCGGGCGCAACTGCGGCTGATCCGGCGCAGTTATGTGCGGGCGACCAAGGTGCCGGGGGATCTGGCGCAGAAGCTGGCGCAGGTGACTTCAGTTGCGCAAGGGGTTTGGGCGGAGGCGCGGGCCAATGACCGGGCGGAGGATTTTCTGCCGACGCTGTCGGAGGTGATTGATCTGCGGCGGCAGGAGGCGGCCTGTCTGGCGCAGGGCGGCGATTTGTACGACGCGCTGTTGGATGATTACGAGCCGGGGATGACGGCGGGTTCGGTGGCGGGCATGTTCGGACGGATGCGGCCCAGACTGGTTGCCTTGCGCGAGGCGGTGCTGGGCAAGCCTGCGCCGCCGGCGTTGGTGGGGCGGTTTGGTGAGGCGGGGCAGATGCGGCTTGCCCGCGATCTGGCGAGTGGGTTTGGCTATGACTGGAGCCGGGGGCGGATTGATCTGGCGGTGCATCCGTTCAGTTCAGGGTCAGCGAGTGACAGCCGGATCACGACACGGGTGGTGGAGGCGGAGCCATTCAACTGCATATACTCGACAATTCACGAGGTGGGGCATTCGTCTTATGAGCTGAACATTGATCCTGATTACAAGCTGACGCCTTTGGGGCGGGGCTGTTCAATGGGGGTGCATGAAAGCCAGAGCCGGATTTATGAGAACCAGATCGGGCGGGGCAGGGGGTTCACCGCGTATCTGTATGGCGAGATGAAAGAGCGGTTTGAGGTCGGGCTGCCGGATGCGCAGGCGTTTTATGCGGCGGTGAACCGGGTGCAGGCGGGATATATCCGTACGGAGTCGGATGAGGTGCATTACAACCTGCACATCATGATGCGGTTTGATCTGGAACGCGCTTTGGTGCGGGGCGATCTGTTGCCCGGCGATCTGGAGGCGGCGTGGAATGAGCGGTTCTTCAAGGATTTCGGGGTGAAGGTGGATCGGCCATCACACGGGATGTTGCAGGATGTGCATTGGGCGGTGGGGCTGTTTGGCTATTTCCCGACCTATACTTTGGGCAATGTCTATGCCGGTTGTCTGTGGCAGGCGTTGAACGCGGCGGTGCCGGGGTTGGAGGATCAGCTTTCCAGGGGCGATACCGCGCCGGCTGTCGAATGGCTGCGCGAGAATTTGCAGCGGCATGGTGGGTTGCGGTCCCCGCGTGAGACGATTGCCACGGCGTGCGGGTTTGAACCTTCGGAAGGGCCGCTGCTGGACTATCTGGAAGCGAAGTTCGGGGCGTTGTACGGGTTGTGACACCCAAGGAAAGTCTGGCGGTCTGGCTGTTGGCGCTGGGCTTGATGCTGATCTACGCCGGGGTGTTCTATGCCTTTCCGGCTTTGTTGCCGGACTTGCTGGCGGGGACGGGGTGGAGCAAGGCGGACCTCGCGCTGGGGCCAACGCTGTCTTATCTGGTGATGGCGCTGTTGACGCCGCTGACCGGGCGGGTGATTGACCAGGGCCATGGCGGGGTGATGATCGTGGTCATGCCGGTTCTGGCGGGCTTGGGCGTGGCGGCGCTGGCCTTTGTGCAGACCCGAGTGGAGTGGTGGGCAGTTTGGGCCGTGCTGGGCGTGGCGCAGTCGGGCTGTCTGTATGAAAGCGTCTTTGCCTTGTTGGCACGGCGGATGGGGGACCATGCGCGGGTGGCTATTACGCGGATCACGCTGGTGGCCGGGTTGTCGAGCACGATGACCTTTCCTTTGGGCCATTGGCTGGGCAAGACCTTTGGCGGGCAGGGCGCCTATCTGGGCTTTGCCGCACTGACGGTGCTGGGGACGATTCCCTTGAACCTGTGGGCCATGCGGCTGATGCGCGGGCCTGAGGTGGCGCGGCCGGTTGAGGACAACCGGGGCTCTTTGCGGGCAGCGGTGCGGCGACCGGCGTTCTGGGGGATTGCGGTCGTCTTTGCCCTGATCTGGCTGTGTCACGGCATGCTTTTGACCTATATTCTGCCGTTGTTTCAAGAGCGTGGCATCAGCCGGCAGATGGCTGCGGTTGCGGCGGCCTGTCTGGGGCCAGCGCAATTGGCCGGGCGTCTGGTGCTGGTGGTGGGCGGTGTGCGGATCAGAAACCGGAAGGCCACGCGGGTGTCTTTGGCGATGGTGGTGCTGGCGTCATGGCTCTTGTGGTTTGCCGGGGCGGCGCCGGGTTTGGTGTTTGCGGTGGTTGTGGTGCAGGGGGCCGGGATTGGGCTGATGTCGATCATGCGGCCGATGCTGATCATTGAGGTGCTGGGGCGGCGCGGGTTTGGTGCAATCTCGGGTGCTTCGGCGGTGTCGCCAATACTGGCGACGGCGGCGGCGCCAGTGTTGGGGGCGTATCTGCTGGACCAGTATGGCGCAGGGGCGATCTATGTCTGTCTGATCGGGTTTTCCATGGCCGCGCTGGCGGTGGCTTTGGTGCTGACGCAGGAGAGGGGTTTGGCGGGGTGAAGGTCGCGCCCGTTGCCAAGAGCGGGGGTTTCACACCCCCGGAAACCCTTACAATTTTTTAGCGTTAAGTTTCAAGTCGTTAGTCTGCCGATTTGTCCCACTTTGGGCACTTGCCTCAAAAAGTGGGACACTTTTGTCAGCGGAATGTTCCCCAGACATACGGGCCAATGCCCCTTCGGCACGGGTTCTTTGGCTTGCGCCACGGGTGTAGCGGGTGACTTCCTTGCTGGTCATATGACCAGTGATGGACATGATTTCAAACTCGGAACAGCCAAGTTCTGCCAGCCGGGCGGCGGCGGCCTTCCGCAAGCCATGCAGGGAACAGTTCGGCAGACCAGCGGCGTTGCACCAGTCGCGGAAGCTGTTGCCAAGGCTGTTCGGCTTCAGAGGGTGTCCGGTTGCCCCGGTGATGTAGATCAGATCACCCGTGGGACTCGCGTCCAGAATCTGCCGAAGTTCGGGGATGATCGGGATTTGCAGCCGGACAGGCGATTTGTTCCGGCCCTTGTTTTGGGTGAAGTGAAGCCAGCCGTCCCGCTCTTGCTGGCGGCCTATAACCGCCAGATCGGCGCGGCGCTGCCCGGTGTAGAGGGCAAGGGACAGCACAAGCCGGGGCGTGGTGCCCACGGGATACTTGGACTCGAATTGCTCTATCTCAGCCAAGGTCCAACTATGCCAGCCTTCGGCGCTGCCCTTCAGAAGTTCCACGTCTGCCGCCGGATTGCGGTCATGGTGGTCATAGCGGATTGCGAAGGCGAAGAGGACTCGAAGGAACTTCACCAGATTGTTCGCCGTGCCGGGCGTCTTGTCCAGAAGGTCACGGCGGGCGTGAACGTGCTTGGCTCGCATTTCGGCAAAGGCTCTATCGCCATCGGGCACGGTGCCCTCGTCGGGCACATAGGCGCAGAAGCGTTCAAAGGCGGCCACGCGAACGCGGCGGGTCTTGGCGTCCAGTCGCTTGAATTCGGGGGTCTTGTAGTATTCGGCCACAAGCCAGCGGATAGACCCCGGCAAAGGGCCAGAGGACCGCACGGGCGCGGGGGGCGCGGCAAGGGCCTTGTGATAGGCCGCCCAGAACTCAGGGCTGCCCATAGGGCCGGGAAGGCGGGTCTTGGCCAAGCCGGGCTTGCGAAGGTAGAGCCGCACGTTGCCGTGCCGGTCCTTGTCTTCCACAACGTATTTCACCCGAATCGTCGGCAACGGCTTCCTCATGGTTTCAATCCCATGCAGCAGCTTGAGGCGAAGCGGGCAATCCCTGCAAGGCGTCAAAGGCGGAGTCGATCCGCCGAACGTCCCAAACCTTGCGATTATACATCTGCACGGGCTTGGGCAT
>JAYSQA010000323.1:0-19831 GCA_043721775.1 Rhodobacterales bacterium | reverse complement strand
GGGCCAGAAAACGATCCGGGGGATCGTTTTCCCGGCGATTGGATGCACTGTGTCAAACCGCTCGGCCAGCGACTGGCCGCGCGGGACTTTGATCGTCAGATCGCCGAGTTCCAGGTCCGCGGGGCCATCCTGAACGGCTTCACCGCGCCCGGCATCCCCGTCACTGAAGCCATGGGATGAGTCCGTCCGGGGGAAGGAGAAATCCGCCCGTCACCCGATTTGTGCAACAGAGCCAGGAGAAGACGAACCGGGCGAAGGCGGCGAAGTTCTGGACGTGTTCGGTTGAAATCGTCGCAGGGGCGGCTTTTGCAACACCGACGTGGGGCTCACGTTCCCTTTGGCTGATTTCCTGTCTCTGGAACATTAAGCCCAAAGGATTTTCCTGCGCAGGCGCGCGACACATACTGTCGCCGGCGCACGTGCGCTTGCATTGGCCGCACCACGGTAAACTTAGGCGCGTTCACAGTGGGCGGGTTCCACCCCGGCCACGTCACTCTGTCGGCGGCGCCTCAGCGCTTTTCAAAGTTTCGGATGATTTGGCGGGATATCCAGCCGAAAACAATGGGCGGGATCGCAAACAGCGCCACCAGAGCGCCCAAGGCTATAGAAATCAGGATCATTTCTGCGGACCTCAAAAAGGGTTTCGGGCAGAACACGGGCGCAACAGTATGGCGTCCGGCCCCGGATGCGCCTCTGAACTGCCGCACGCCCCGCACGACCTGTAAAGGGCTTTGTTGGAGCGCCTGGCGCGCCGCAGCGCGCAAGCGAACGCCGGGCGCCGCACTGGGCGGCCCCGGCCTATCCTCGCTCCACGCCAGATTTACCGGGCGCTGGGTGCCCATACCTCCAACGCCGCCGCACAGCCCGCAGGATCCTCCTGGATGCGATAGACGGTCTGACGGCTCACCCCAACCGCCTTGGCGATGTCAGAGGGCCCGGCGCCGCCCGCTAGCATGATCTGGGCTTGTTCGAACTGTTCCCGCGAATAGCTGGGTTTGCGACCCCGGAACTTGCGCCCTTCCGTGTCCAGTGCCTTGGCGTGGGCTATGCCAGCCGCCCGCGCTTCTTTCATCGTCCCGGCCTGCGCCTCTGCCAGCGCCGCCATGAACCCGATCAGGGCATCGCGCACGGCTTGCTGGATGGGGTCTTTGGTGGCGCCGTCGAACACCATTCCGTTGATCACGGTCTTGACCACAGCGCCGCGCCGCATGAACTCGCGGATATTGTCGCTGACGTCTCGATAGTCACGGCCCAGCCGGTCAACCCAGCGAACCAGCAAGGTGTCACCCGCCCGCAGCATGTCGAACAGCCTGCGGCCCTGCGGCCGATCGGCAAGCTTCGTCGTGACGCCAGACACGCCCTCGTCGGTCACGACGTCGTCGACCTTGAACCCTGCGGCTTGCGCTTGGGTCAACTGATGGGCGGTGGTTTGGTCTTTGGTTGAAACGCGCGCGTAAAGGATCGTCCGCATGGCGGCCCTCCCTTGTTTGGGTGAAAGGATGGGCGGCCGTTGCGCCGCCCCGGCTCTGTCAGACGCGGGGCTGGAAAGCCGTGCGGGCGGTTTTGAAGTGCCGATTGAGCGCACGGCGGGCGGCGTCTCGGTGCGCACTGCTCACACCTTCGCACGACATCGTCTCAAGCTGGGCGCGGCAATCCTCTGCCTTGTCCGCGTCGCCAGTTGCCAGTGCTACGGCCAGACCGTCGATCGCCGTATCCAGGCAAGCGGTTTCCCGCTCCATCAGCCTTTCCCAATAGCGATGCTTCGCCACAAGACGGGCCGCCCTTTCCCGGCAGGCGGGTGAAGCGCCGTGCGCCTCCATTGCGGCCAGTTCACAAAGGTTGTCGTCAAGTGCCGCTTCATCGCCGGCGTTAACCGTCGCAGCGACGCCATGGGCCAAGGGCCAAGGCGAAGTATTCAGTGGTTTCGGATATTGCGGTCATGTTCGGGGCTTTTCCTCTATCGGACGGAATGTCCGATGTTCTTGTGTCCGATAGATAGCGTGTCCGAAAACACATTGCAAGGCTTGCGGACGGTATTTGTCCGTATTTCTTGGTATCCGCTGGCGTGTACCCTTACGGACATCAGGCAAGGCCGGTCTTTCGCCCTTTTGGCTCACGGGCCGCAAGAGAATACCGCTTGCAAAGTGAATGGCTCGTGTAAGTATCGGTCTTGTTATTCACAAACTAGTTGCGGGGTGCGGTTTTGAATTCTGAGAGAACAAAGGGCGTTTGGCGTCTGCATCTTGGCGCTCGGGCTGGGGGCCTGCATGGAAACAGTCGACTATGGGGCTGTGGAAAATGCGCGTTTCAAATCGTTTCTCGGCGAAACGATGGCAGAGTTTTCCCGGTCAACTGGGCTTACGCCTTATGATGCATACAACACAAAGGTCGGAAGGACTTTCGTCGTTTCTGGGCCGGTCACTACCATCGACCTTCCGCCCGCCTACGGCGTGCCTGGAGTCGTTGCGCAAAATCAGTGCCAAATCTTGCTGGACACCAAACACATAGGGGCCGGCGTGTCGGCTGATGACTGGGAGATCGAAACGGCAACCTACTGCGGGCCGTGCGGAAACGTCTGACGCCGCTGGACCGTGGCACCGGACAGCGCGACCCCGGCACCCGACCCCCGCCCCCTAGTCCGGCTGCAATCGCGGAAACTGCATCGGCGCCAGATAGGAATTTTCGCCCGGCTGGAACTTTTTGACGCGGCGTCCGACCGGTTGCGCTATGGCCTGCGACGTGATTCGGTCAAGGGGAATTTGATGGAGGCTTTGACATGCCGCTTTTGATCCTGATCGCTGTCGGTCTTCTTCGGCTTTTCCGGCTCCACCCTCGCGAAAAAGGTTTCGCCTAACGAAGCGACGCCATGGGAAACGGTTGACGCCTTCTATTATCCCGACCGGGAAGACCTCACCGTGTGGAAATCGGCACTGGGCCTTGGGTCGGTCCAAGAGTGCCGCGACAAGGTCGCAGCAATTGCGGCCGCCAACGGCGATCCCATTTTGTCGCGCGGCGATTCCGAGTGCGGCATCGGAAAGCTGCAAGACTTTGGCGGCGTCGGCATGTATCGGGCGACCGTCCGTTAGCCGACCGGCTAACGGAGACACAGGCCAAGCGGCTGTTCAAAAGCCCGTTTGCCGAAACAGGTTGGCCATGCACAGTGTCCTTGCGCAGGATGATCCTGAAAAGGAGATCCTGCCATGCCATACGAAGACCCCCTGCCCCCATCGGCCGCCGGGTGCGCCGCGATGGACACCGCCGAGAATGCCGCGTTCGAACTGACCCGCGCCGCCATCAACACCGCCTGGCGCGTCTCACACGCGCTTCTCACTCTCCACAACCAAGCCTTCACCCCTTCAAAGCCCCGGATTGCGACGTACAGCCGCCGCGCCGTTCTGGCGGGTCTGGCACTCGCGCATGAACCGATCATGTGTCTCTTTGCCACGACTCAGGACCGCGCGCTTGCCAGCCTGGCTTTCGGCGCAACGGTGCGGATGGTCGACCTTTGGGCCGGCGAAGATGTGGAAAACACGGACGAACGCTTCAGAATTCAGAGTTTGGTCCGCTGGCTGCGCAATGAGTGCCACAATGCGTCGATTCTTCAGAAAATCGGGCTTTCAGATCCTGCTTGACGTGAGATAATTTCGCCGCCTTTCCCTGTGTGGGAACGCTATGTGGGAAGGGGCGCACTGGAGCGGCGCAGCCTGCTAACCGCTTGATCTTGTTGGGGGAATTTGGTGCACCCAGCACGATTCGAACGTGCGACCTTTGCCTTCGGAGGGCAACACTCTATCCAGCTGAGCTATGGGTGCGTCAGGGCGGTGTATAGCTTGGGACGCAACAGCGCGCAATCTGAAAGCAAGCGAAAATTGCCCGGAAATTACCGGACTCTATCCAAACAAATCGCGGCAGAGTTCAAGGGCCGCGATCAGGGCATCCACCTCACCTTCCGTGTTATATAGCCCGAACGAGGCGCGGCAGGTGGCGGTCACCCCCATATGCTGCATCAACGGCATGGCGCAGTGGGCGCCCGCCCTGACCGCAATGCCGCGCTTGTCCAGCACGGTTGAGATGTCATGGGCATGGGCCGCCCCCTCGATGGTGAACGAGAAAATGGCCCCCTTGCTCGCCGAATTACCCTGCACGTTCAACCAATTAAGGCCGTTGATCCTGCCTTGGGCATAGTCGCGCAAAGACCGTTCATGGGCCGCGATATTGTGCATCCCAAGGCCGGTCATGTAATCCAGCGCCACGCCAAGGCCGATTTGCTGGACGATGCCCGGAGTGCCTGCTTCAAACTTCATCGGCGGGTCGTTCCAGGTGATGGCGTCACGCCCAACCTCGCGGATCATGTCACCGCCGCCCATGAAGGGGCGCATTTCGGCCTGCCGGTCAGCCCGGATAAAGATCGCCCCGGAACCGCTTGGTCCGTATAGCTTATGTCCGGTGATGGCGTAGAAATCGCAACCGAGAGCCTTGACGTCGATGGGCATGTGAACGGCGGCTTGGCTGCCGTCAACCAGCACTGGCACGCCCTTTTCATGCGCTCCGGCGCAAATGGCTGCCACATCAACCACGGTGCCCAGCACATTTGACATATGGGTGACGGCAACCAGCCTGGTGCGCGGCCCGATGGCATCCAGCACCGCCTGCGGGTCAAGATCGCCATTGGCATCGCAATCAACCCATTTCAGCACCACACCCTGGCGTTCGCGCAGGAAATGCCAGGGCACAATATTGGCGTGATGCTCCATGATTGACAGGACAATCTCATCGCCCGCTTGCAGACGCGAGGCGGCCCAGCCGTAGGAGACAAGGTTGATGCCCTCAGTCGCCCCGGTGGTGAAGACCACCTCATTCTCATCGGCATTCAGAAAGCGGGCGATCTTGCCACGCACCCCTTCATAGTGTTCGGTCGCAAGGTTCGAAAGGTAGTACAAGCCCCGGTGAACATTGGCGTATTCGTAGCTGTAGGCCCGCGTCATCGCGTCAATCACGACCTGCGGCTTTTGCGCCGAAGCGCCGCTGTCCAGATAAACCAGCGGCTTGCCGTTCACCTGCCGCGACAGGATCGGAAAGTCGGCGCGGACTGCGTTCACGTCATACATTTGGCACCGGGATGATGAAGATCAGGGCAAAGCTTAGGACCAGCAGCACGATGATCGCGGTGGCAAGGATGCCGAAGAACGTCTTGGTCATCGAGGTATAGCCGTTCAGCGCCGCCGTGAAATGGGTCAGCAGGTAGAAGAAGGCAAACATCGACGCAAGGCCTATGGGCAGCGCCAGCACGGGCAGAATTAGCAGAACCACCACCTCGGCCACTTGCAGCAGGATCAGGACCACCTCAAGCCAGGCTATCAACGCCAGTGCCTGGGCAAAGGTGCCGGTGCCGCCGAACACCTTGCCGACGCGCCACATCAGCAGGCCGCCAATCAGCATGATGGCGAACTGGCTTAGCGCCAGCAGCAAGGGACGGCTGAACAGGTCCTGGATGGCGGGGTCGGCAACCGGGCCAAGCATCCGTTGCATCAGGGCGGTCAGCAGCGTAGCAATGGCAGCGGTCAGGCCGATGGCCATCACGCCTTCAGCCACGGTCAGGCGCAGGGCGATCACGTCTTTGGCGGCGGCGGCGGGGTTGGCCAGCGTATCGCGGGCGGCCAGCAGCAGGGCTTGCGGGGACAGGTTCATTGACCCTCGACCTCTCTCAACATCGTGCTGTAAAGCGTTATGAAAGCAAGGAAAGTCAGCACGCCAATCCCGGTCGCGGCAAGCCCGTCACCGATGAAGGACCGCACCAGCCCAAGGATCAGCATCGCCGGAGTGATGCAGGTCAGGGCCCAGAACAGCGCCAGCCTGCCGTCATAGTAACCGCCGGTGCCGCCCATCAGCCGCGCCACCAGATGGCCCAAGGCGGCCAGCAGGTAGAACAAGGGGATCAGGGCCAGAAGGCCAAGGGCAGCCCCAAACAGGCGTTGGTATAGTGTTACGTCCGGATGCAGCGTCGCCTCACGCGACAGGTAGGGTGCCAACGAGGTGAAGGCCAGGAGCAGGAAGACGAACAGGAAGGTGAAGACAAACGGCTCTGACCGACCGGCACGACGCAGGCGGCGGACCACGGCGCGCGGGCGGCGCCAACTTTCCAGAATGTCAGAAGTCAGTGCCATCAGTCTTCATGCCCTTGCAGCCAGCCTTCCAGCCTTGCGCGGATGTCTTCGGCAATCGCCTCATCCTCTATCTCGGCGATGGTATCGGCAAGGAAGGCCAGGATCAGCAGGCTTTGCGCCTGCCGCTTGGGCACCCCGCGCGAACGCAGGTAGAACAGCGCGGTGTCATCAATCGCCCCCGAGGTGGAGCCGTGGCTGCATTTCACATCATCGGCGTAAATCTCCAGCTCTGGCTTGGCAAGGAATTGGCTGTTGTCATCCAGCAGAAGCGCTTGGGAAATCTGATAGCCGTCGGTCTTCTGCGCGCCCCGCTTCACAAGGATCTTGCCTTGGAACACGCCCACCGCGCCGTGCTTCAGCACCTTCTTGAAGACCTGACGGCTTTCGCAAGCCTCTGCCCCATGGGTGATGAAGATCGTATCGTCATGGTGAAACGCGCCGTCGCCCATCGCGGCACCTGCGATATGGGCTTGGGCATTGTCGCCAGTAAAGTCTATCACCGCCTCGTTGCGGGTCAGGATGCCGTTGGCGGTCAGGGTGAAGGACTTGAACAGAGCGCGGGCGGCAAGGCGGGCGAAGATATGGCTGGCGGTGCGGCGGTCATGGTCAAGACCTTGGGCGCGGATGTGGTGGAAGCGGGCGGCTTCACCGACTTCAACCTCCAGCACCATGTTCAGGCGGGATGCTGCGGGGCCGTTCTCCAGCAGGGTCAGGTCCGCACCGGGGGCAAGCTTGATATAATGGTGCAGGATCGCATCGGAACTGTCTGATTTCCGAAGGTAAATCACGGAAATCGGCTTGGCGGCCTTGCCCGTCACGTGGATCAGCAAGCCATCCGCCGCATAAGCGGAATTAAGCGCCGCAAGCGGGCGCAGGATCGGGCTTTGGCCAGCAGCCTCAAGCGTGCCATACGCGGTTTCGGCCCAGTGGCCAGCGGAGACCAGCGACAGGCGGGTGATCTCTACCCCGGCCAGCGTCAGGTCGTCCGAGGCTGCGGCATCGAACACGCCATCGACAAAGACCAGTTTCAGCCGGTCAAGGTTGCCGAACAGCGGCAGTTCGTCGCCATCAAACAGGGAGGCCTTGGGTGCTTCAATCGCCGTCAGGCTGGCCGGATCGGTGTAGCGCCAGTATTCGTCGCGCTTGCCGGGCAGGCCAGCAGTGGCCAGCCGGGCCGCAGCCGCAGCCCGCGCCGCATCCAGACCGGCAGGCAGCGCCAGGTCGGCCAAACGCAGCGCCAAAGCGACACCTTTTGGAAAGACCGCGCTCATCCGTGAACCTCGGCCAAGCTGTGGGCCGCAAGGATGTCGGCGTAGCCGTTATTTTCAACCTCCAGCGCCAGTTCCGGGCCGCCTGATTTGATGATGCGGCCAGCGGCCATGATGTGGACGACATCGGGTTTGATATGATCCAGCAGGCGCTGGTAGTGGGTGATCACAAGGAAAGACCGGCCAGCCGAACGCAAGGCGTTCACGCCCTCCGCCACCAGCTTCATGGCGTCAACGTCCAGCCCCGAGTCCGTCTCATCCAGAATGCACATCTTGGGTTCCAGCATGGCCATTTGCAGGATTTCGTTGCGCTTCTTTTCCCCGCCCGAGAAGCCGACGTTGACCGGACGTTTCAGCATGTCGGCGTCGATTTTCAGGCTTTTGGCCTTTTCACGCACCAGTTTCAGGAAATCACCGGCCGAAACCTCGGGTTCGCCCCTGGTCTTGCGTTGGGCGTTCAGGGCGGTGCGCAGAAAGGTCATGTTGCCGACACCGGGGATTTCGACCGGGTACTGGAAGGCCAGGAACAGACCGTGGGCGGCGCGCACCTCGGGTTCCATCGCCAGCAAGTCTTCCCCCTCAAGTGAGGCAGAGCCTTCGGTCACGACATAGCCACCCCGGCCCGACAGCACGTAAGACAGCGTTGATTTGCCGGACCCGTTCGGCCCCATGATGGCATGGACTTCTCCAGCACCAATGGACAGGGTGACGCCATTGAGGATCTGCTTGTCCTCATCCTCAAGTTTCACGTGCAGGTTGTTGATTTCAAGCATTTTGATCAGTCCTAAAGTCTTTGTCGAGGGTGGGGTCTCAGACGGGGTCGCTGTAGGCGGCGATGATCCAGCCCATCTGCGCCACGGGGAAACTTTGCGGAGTAAGGGTGAAAGCCGCCATCCGGCCTGTCATTTCAGGCTTTCCGGCCAGCGTTTCGAACCGGTGATAGGTGGAACGGTCAAGATAGTCATCGCACAGCAGCCGCACCGGGCGGGTGATGCGAAACAGCGTGGTCAGCATGCAGGCAAGGCGAAAGCGGCCATCGACCAGCACCACATCGGGATGCAGGAACGCCGGGTGATCCCAGACCGACAGGGCATAGGCCGACCACAGCCGGGCCTTGGTCTTGTTGCTGGGAAACCCCCATTTGCCGGTCGGGCCAACGTCGCTGTACAGCACATGCACGGGCACCTGTGCCGGATGGTCCGCGAACCACGCCTGCATCCGTTTGGACCAGACGTGATCGCTTTCCACCGAGAAGACTGCCATGGTGGCACTGTCCGCCGCCAGCAGGGTGGACCCGCCAGAGCCATACTCCAGAACGACGCCCGCGTCCTTGTAGGATGCGCGCAACAGATCTGCCTCGCGCGCAGACAGGGTCATTTGGAACGGGTTGTCGGGCGTCATGGCTGCGGCTGATCCTGTGCCGCTTCCTGTGCAGCTTCCTGTGCAGCTTCAGGTTCGGCCACCGGAACTGTGCCGGGCACCAGCAGAAAATTCTCGTTCACGCGGTAGCGGCGGAAGCGAGCGCGGATTTCATAATGGTTGTCCTTGACCCATTTGCCGAAGTCTTCCTTGTTGGCGCGGTCAAGCTCGATGAAAATCCGCGGACGGCAGCGCGCTATGGTCTGGGCAAGACCACCAAGCGCCTTCATCTCCATCCCCTCGACGTCGATCTTGATGAAATCGACATGGGACAAAGCCAAAGCCTGATCGCCGGGGATCACCCGAAGTTCGCCGGTGCCTTCGACCATCTGACCGCCGCCAAGATTGCGCGCAGGAGCCTCGATGCCAAGGCCGCTTTGGGCGTGATCTGACAGGCCAACGCCCAGATGTTGCAGATCGCACCGATCGGTCACGCCATTCAACGCCAGATTGGACAGCAGGATTTCGATGGCCTTTGGATTAGGCTCGAACAGGATGGCCTTTTGCACGGCCAGAAACTTCAGCGCGAACAGGGCATGGTTGCCAATGTTGGTGCCGATGTCGCAATAGACCGAACCGGGCGGGCAATACTGGCGGATGATCTCCAGTTCCTCGGGTTCATAGAAGGTGCCGGCGCGGTGGTGGCGCTGGATGGCGTCCTTGCCGTTGGTGATGGTGAAATACACCGGCTGGCCCCAGATGACCGCGCGCACGACCTGACCCGGAGGAGAAATGGTGATGTCGTTTCCGACCGGCGTAATCTTCATAGGACGTCCCTTTAACCCACTGACCCTTCAAGCGAGATTGCCACAAGGCTTTGCGCTTCCATAGCAAATTCCATCGGCAGCGCTTGCAGCACCTCGCGGCAGAAACCGTTGACAACCAGCGCGACTGCCTCCTCCTCGTCCATTCCGCGCGAGCGGCAGTAGAACAGTTGATCCTCATCAACCTTCGATGTGGTAGCCTCGTGTTCCACACGAGAAGAAGAATTCTTGACCTCGATATAGGGCACGGTATGCGCCCCGCACTTGTCGCCGATCAACAGGCTGTCACATTGCGTATAGTTGCGGCTGTCGGTGGCCTTGGGGTGCATCGACACCAGCCCCCGGTAGGTGTTCTGCGCCCGGCCCGCACTGATGCCCTTCGACACGATGCGGCTTTTGGTCCGCTTGCCAAGGTGGATCATCTTGGTGCCGGTATCGGCCTGCTGTGCGTTGTTGGCGATGGCAATCGAGTAGAACTCACCTTGGGAGTCGTCGCCGCGCAGGATGCAGGACGGGTATTTCCACGTAATCGCCGACCCGGTTTCCACTTGCGTCCACATCACCTTGGCCCGCGCCTCACGGCAATCAGCCCGCTTGGTGACAAAGTTGTAGATGCCACCGCGGCCGTTCTCATCGCCCGGATACCAGTTCTGGACGGTGGAATATTTGACCTCGGCATCCTCCAGAATGACCAGTTCCACGACCGCCGCGTGCAGTTGGTGAGTATCACGCTTGGGTGCGGTGCAGCCCTCAAGGTAGGACACATAAGCCCCCCTGTCGCAGATGATCAGTGTGCGTTCAAACTGCCCGGTGTTTTCAGCATTGATGCGGAAATAGGTCGAAAGTTCCATCGGGCAGCGCGTGCCCGGCGGGATATAAACAAAGGAACCGTCCGAGAAGACCGCCGAATTCAAGGTCGCAAAGAAGTTGTCGGTGGGTGGCACAACCGATCCCAGATACTTGCGCACCAGTTCGGGATGCTCCTTCACGGCCTCCGAGATGGAACAGAAGATCACCCCGGCTTTCGCCAGTTCCGCCTTGAAGGTCGTCCCGACGGACACGCTGTCAAACACCGCATCCACCGCCACGCGCCGTTCGCCCTCCGGGGCCTCGACCCCTGCCAGCAAAGCCTGCTCTTTCAAGGGGATGCCCAGCTTCTTGTAGGTGGCCAGCAGCTTGGGGTCCACCTCATCAAGTGACTTCGGCTTGACGGCCATGCTTTTCGGCGTCGCATAGTAGAACTGGTCCTGATAGTCGATATGGGGGTAATTCAGCATCGCCCAATGCGGCTCTTCCATGCCCAGCCAGCGCTGGTAAGCGGCCAAACGCCACTCCAGCAACCACTCCGGCTCGCCATTCTTGGAGGATATCAGGCGCACGATATCCTCTGACAGGCCCTTCGGCGCATAGTCAGTCTCAATCTCGGTCGCCCAACCGTATTTATAAGCGCCCATCGAGGCGACGGTTTCGATCGTCTCACGGTCCACGCCTTCGCGCACTTCCAGCACAGGGGCTTCCAGAACCGAAGCTTCCAACACCACGTCGCCCATGATCTTATCCTTCATCCTCAAGGCTTTGCAGCCCGTTCTTCATTCAATGCCAGCCTCAAGCCCGCCGGCTCAGGATGCGCTTGTATTCCCGGCCCCACACCTCGACAAAGCGCAAAACCTCAGCTTCCGTGTTGTCGGGCCCCAGCGATATCCGTATCGCCTGCCCGGACAAACCCTCGTCAAACCCCATCGCCTGCAACGTGCGGCTGGCCTTCACCTTGCCGCTGGAACAGGCCGACCCCGCCGAGACGGCAAACCCCGCCAGATCCATCGCCATGACCTGCGTTTCACCCTTCCAGTGCGGCGCTACCAGGCACAACGTGTTCGGCAGCCGCACCGCACTATTCCCGACAGAAATAGTATTAAATCCCAGCGAGGACAACGCCTGATTTAGAGTATTTCTAAGTTCCGCCACCCGGGCCCAAACCCCATCAGCCAGATCCCGCGCCGCAGCCTCAGCGGCAGCACCAAACCCCGCCATGCCGATGATGTTCTCGGTCCCGGCCCGCCGCCCCATCTCTTGCCCGCCACCCTTCAGCACGGGTTCAAAATCCAACCCCCGCCGCAGCACCAAAGCGCCAATGCCCTTCGGCCCGCCCAACTTGTGCGCCGATACCAGCCCCATCTGACAACCCAGCCAGTTGAAGGCGATTGGCACCTTGCCAAAGGCCTGCGTCAGGTCTGAAACCGCCACCCCCTCGGTCAAATCCTGCATCACCCCCGTCTCGGAATTGGCCAGCTGAACCGCAGCCCTTGCAGGTTCCGCCACCAGAACCCGCCCCGAACCGTCAACCGCCAAATCCCCGACACACCAGGCCGCCACCGCATCATGCTCCACCCCGGCAGAGTGCAAACCACGGCCCGCGCAAGCCATCGCCGCAGCCTCCGTCGCCCCCGAGGTAAAGACAATATCCGCCCCCTCCGCCCCCAAAGCCCGCGCCACCTGCGCCCGCGCCCGCTCCACCAAAGCCCGCGCCGCCCGCCCCTCGCCATGCACCGACGACGGATTGCCCACCACATCCATCGCCGCAATCATCGCCGCCCGCGCCTCCGGCCGAAGCGGCGTCGTGGCGTTCCAGTCAAAGTAAACTCGCTTACCCATTCATCTTGGTCCAAATACTCTCGGGGGGGTCCAGGGGGGCTGAAGGCCCCCCGGCCTTGGGTACCGGGGCGACACGCCCCACGGCCAACCCAAGAATTTTCGTCGAAAATTCTTGGGCCTCATTCCTCGTCCACCACCGCAAACAACGCCGGAACCGCTGGGCAAGGCTGCATCTCATTCCTGATCACGTCCGACAGCCGGGTTTGGTGCAAGAACACATAGACATGCGCCGACAGCCCCTCCCACAGCCGGTTGGTCAGGCTTTGCGCCCGCGTGCCGGAAACTCCGCCGCTCGCACCAGCGCCTGCGTGCATCGCATCGACGTTCTCTTCCACCGCCGACAATATCTCAGATACCCGGATTTCCGAGGGCCCCCGCGCCAGTTTATAGCCGCCGCCCGGGCCTCGCACCGCGTCAACCAGCCCGGCCCGGCGCAGTTTGACGAACAACTGCTCCAGATAGGGCAAGGATATGTCCTGCCGCTTGGCAATCTCGGCCAGCGACATCAATTCGTCGGTCTTGAGCGGCTTTGCCTCGGCCAAAGCCAGATCGGCCAGGGCTACCATCGCGTAACGCCCTTTGGTGGACAGCTTCATGTATTTGCATTCCCATAGACGTGACTGGCTCATAGACGTGTTGCGCCCATTGACGTAAGCCGCCCCGGCCATTACCTGAAACCGGAACGGAAGGTGGCACTGGGCCGCCTTTGGAATGGTTCTAAGTTCCCTGACCGATTTTGTCAACAATCGGACGGAGCCTATGGCCCACGACTGGACGAGGGACAATGCCCGAGGTTATTTTCGCAGGCCCTGAGGGGCGTCTTGAAGGCCGTTACCACCCGCAAAAGGACCGCGACGCGCCGATTGCCATCGTTTTGCATCCGCACCCGAATTACGGGGGCACGATGAACAACAAGGTGGTTTATAACCTGCATTATGCCTTCTACAACCTTGGCTTCTCGGTTCTGCGGTTCAACTTCCGCGGTGTCGGGCGGTCGCAGGGCGAATACGACCTTGGCATCGGCGAATTGTCCGATGCGGCAAGCGCCCTCGACTACCTGCAATCCATGAACCAGAACGCCAAGCATTGCTGGGTGGCGGGTTTTTCTTTCGGCGCGTGGATCGGGATGCAGCTTTTGATGCGCAGGCCCGAAATCACCGGCTTTATCTCGGTGGCCCCCCCGGCCAACCTTTATGACTTTACCTTCCTCGCCCCCTGCCCGGCCTCGGGTCTGATCATCAACGGCTCGGCTGACAAGGTTGCCCCACCGAAAGACACTGTCACTTTTGTGAACAAGTTGCATGAACAGAAGGGCATCACCATCACCCATGAGGTGATTGAAGGCTCTGACCACTTCTTCAAGGATGACGAGTCGCACATGAAGCCGATGATCAACTCGGTTTCCACCTATGTGCGCCGTCGCTTGGGAGAGGTGACGCGCTGATGTCTGTGCTTGAGGATCTGGGGCACGCCCTCGCCCTCGACGTGATTGCCGCGGCAGAAGAACTTGGCGACGACAAGTTTTTTGACAAGGTTGCCAAAGTGGTGGGCGACGCTTCTCCTACTCTTTTGGAGGCGTTCACCACCGCCTACCGCGTCCGCATGGCGGATGCCCGGGCGCGGCGGTTTGTCGATGCCTCGCTTAAAGCCAAGCGCGGCGGCACCGCTGCGCCCGCCGCACCGCGCGGATAGTGCCGTGACAGATCGCCCTTCGGAAGACCGGCCTGTGGAAGACCGGCCTGTGGAAGACCGGCTGGATGCCCAATTCGCCTTTCTGAATGAGGCTGACCGGCTGAAGCAGGTTTTGCGGGCGACCACGCTGGTTGATGGATCACGCCGGGAAAACTCGGGCGAACATTCGTGGCATCTGGCGCTTTATGCCATGGTTCTGGGTGATCAGGCCGGCCCGGGGGTAAGCCTTGACCGGGTGATCCGCATGTTGATCCTGCATGATCTTGTCGAGATTGATGTCGGTGATGTGCCGATCCATTCAGGCAATGGTCAGACGCATGGATCGACCGCCACCCAAGACGCCGAGGCTTTGGCTGCGGCGCGCATCTTTGGCTTGCTGCCCAGCGACTTGGGGCAAAGTTTTCTTGCCCTGTGGACCGAGTTTGAAGCGGCCAGGACCCCTGACGCCATCTTTGCCAAATCGCTTGACCGGGTACAGCCGGTCATGGCCAACCTGATGTCAGGCGGCGGCACCTGGGTGGAATATAACGTCACCTCTGACCAGCTTGACGCCCGTGTCGGCGCCAAGATCGCGAAGGGCGCTCCGCGTCTGTGGGATTGGGTGCGCGCCCGGACCCGCCGCTATTTCAGCTGAAATCCTGTTCCACAGCGTCCGCACTGCGCCACGCCGTTCGGCGTTCCCACAGGTCTGTGGTCTTTGACTCCCGTTCCATCCGGGCTGCGGCCATCAGGTCGGCCAGTTCGCGGAAAATCGGTGCCATGAACAGCCGGACAAGGTCTTGCGAATTGCCTGGCAGGGACAGTTCGGCCAACGCATCAGATTCAAGCGGCACGGGTTCGTGAAACAGCACGTCACGGTTGAAATTCTTCTGGGCAACTTGCCGGTTGCTGTCGGCGTATTCGCCCAGCACAAGTTGACGCTGTTCGAACGGCATCACAAGTTTTGATCCGTTCGTGACCAGATTGCGGTCAACCTCGATACAGGCGGCCTCGACCAGGGCGCGCTCTTTGGGGGCCATCTTGTCCATCGGCATTTGCCGCAACATCTCGCTCATCAAAGGTGACAGCGAGGAGTTGCTGTGCAGGAAGGGGCTGAAGCCAGACATATCCTCGATGCCGATCATGCGCAGAAAGGCCTGGATCGGGCCGTCGGGCATGTCAGCTTTTTCAAACACGCCCGCAATGACGGAACCGGGGCCGAACACCGCTTCGAAATGGGCAAAGCGCGCGGCATAGTCGATCCAGAAGAAATCCGCCCGGCGCGCAAAGAACTGATCAAAGGTCAGATGCGCCAGCGCCGGGTTCCACTGCCATTTGACGTTTTGCAGATACCAGCTTTCCAGCCAAAGGTCCTGCCGCCGCAAGGACATGACGATCTTGACATCGAACGTTTCCTTCAGCGGTTCAAAGACCCGGAAATCGGGGATCATCGACATGTCTTCATCGCTGAGAACAACCGTATGCACATGGCTTGGATGCGAAGCCGCACGGCGTTCCAGATCACGCGCCAGCTTGATGGCGGGCACTTCGTTCCGCAAGAGACGCCGCACCACGCGGTCGTGCCGCGCAACGCCAAACGGGTACAGACACCCTTTTTTCAGCAAGGGTTGGAAATTCTCTCGCATGAATTTCTGGGTCGATGTTGTTCCCGTGCGATGGACCCCGACATGCAGAATGAGTTTGCGCATTTATTCTTTGGCTCCGTGCCCGTTATGGCTGGCAACATCGCCCAACTTGGCGGCGAAGCCAAGGGAAAGTGGGACAGGAAGTTGGTATACAGTTGCATACCGTCTTTCCTTTTGCCGGAAATTGCCTTAAATCACGACAACCGAATCCAATGCCGAAAGGGCCTGAGATGACCAAGATCAAGGTGGCCAACCCCGTCGTCGAACTTGACGGCGACGAGATGACCCGGATCATCTGGGATTTTATCAAACAAAAGCTGATCCTGCCCTATCTGGACATTGATCTGAAATATTACGATCTGGGGATCGCTGAGCGTGACCGCACCAACGATCAGATCACCGTCGACGCGGCCCATGCCATCCAGCAATACGGCGTTGGCGTCAAATGCGCGACCATCACCCCCGATGAGCAGCGGGTTGAGGAATTCCACCTCAAGCAGATGTGGAAATCGCCGAACGGCACCATCCGCAACATCCTTGGCGGCGTGATTTTCCGCGAGCCGATCATCTGCCAGAACGTCCCGCGCCTTGTGCCGGGCTGGACCAAGCCCATCGTCATCGGCCGCCACGCGTTTGGCGACCAGTACCGCGCGACCGACTTCCACTTCCCGGGTGCTGGCAAGCTGACGATGAAGTTCGTGGGCAACGACGGCACGGTGATTGAAAAAGACGTTTATTCGGCACCGTCTGCTGGCGTCTATATGGGCATGTACAACCTTGATGACAGCATCATCGACTTTGCCCGGTCGTCATTGAACTACGGCTTGCTGAAAGGCTGGCCGGTTTACCTTTCCACCAAGAACACCATCCTGAAAGCTTATGACGGCCGTTTCAAGGACCTGTTCGCCAAGGTCTATGCCGAGGAATTTGAAGACAAGTTCAAGGCGGCGGGCATCCATTACGAGCACCGGCTGATTGATGACATGGTGGCGTCCGCGATGAAATGGTCGGGCGGTTATGTCTGGGCCTGCAAGAACTATGACGGCGATGTGCAGTCTGATACTGTCGCACAAGGCTTTGGCTCCTTGGGCCTGATGACAAGCGTGCTGATGACGCCCGATGGCAAGATTGTTGAGGCTGAGGCAGCACACGGCACCGTCACGCGCCACTTCCGCCAGCACCAGAAGGGTCAGCAGACCTCAACCAACTCGGTCGCCTCGATTTTTGCCTGGACCGGCGGGTTGAAGCACCGCGCCAAGCTGGACGACAACGACCAACTGATGCGCTTTGCGCAAACGCTGGAAAAGGTCACGGTTGACGCGGTGGAAGATGGCTGGATGACCAAGGATCTGGCGCTGCTGGTTGGCCCCGATCAGAAATGGCTGACCACAATCGGCTATCTGGAAAAGGTCGATGAGTATCTGAACAAAGCCCTGGTTGGCTGACATCAGGGGCGCAACTTCGGATGCGCCCTTTGAGTTTGAGGGCTGGACGCTGCTTCAGACCTCTGCGGCGCAAGTCTGGGCTGATGATGTCGGGCCGTGCCCTGTTGGCCACCTGCACGGCCTTGCGCATCCTGTCATTCCACCACAGGGACGCCGTGTTCAAAACGCCGCTTTTCGGCCTTGGCCTTGCCCGCATCATCGAACTATCCTCACTTCTGGTGATTGTTTACGCAGCGGCGACCAAGACGCCGTCTGCCTGACGTCTGAAACGATGGAGTGATGCGTGTCGAACAACCCCGGAGCCTTGCCCAATGTGATCATCACCCGGTTTTCCTTCATCGGAAATTCAGGCTGGAAAATACCGGTGGAGGACCGCGAGAAGATTCTGTTCGACAAGGCAAGGCTGGACATGCGGCTGTGGCTGTTTGAACGCATCACGGTGGCCTCGTTGCTGGCGCAGACCGACCAAAGCTTTCACCACTATATCCTGACCTCTGACCAGTTGCCCGATTGGGCCTTGCAACGCCTGACGGCGATCTGCCAGCGGGCCTATCCGGCAGAACGTTTCACGATTGACCGCCAGCCCGTTGGCAATGCGCGCAAGTTTCTGCGACAGTTCATGGTGGGCCAGCAGTTTGCCGCCCAGATCGTGCAGATCGTGCTGGATGATGACGACGGGCTGGCCAGCAATTTCATCGAAGCCGTGGCCGAACGGCTGACGGCTGCGGCGGCGGATGGCAGCTTTGCGCCTGAAAAGCTGCCCTATTTCCTGTCGTTCAGCAAAGGCTACGGGCTGGTGTTTTCGCAAGAGGGCAGCCGGCAGGCGGAGGTGTTTCAGCATCGCTATCCCTATATCAACCTTGGCCTGACGATGGTGGATGGCCCTGCCGCCTCCAATATCCTTGCCATCGACCATCTGGCCGCCCCAAAGAAGGCCGGATGCGTGCCGATTGGAACGACGCAGATGTTCGTCCGCTCGGTCCACGCCTTCAACGATTCCCGCGTGGCGCAGACCGAACGCTGGAAACGGGTGGCGGGCGGCCTTGGGGACAGCGAACTTGCAGAGCGATTCCCCTACCTTGGGGCACTTCACGCACAGGGCTGATATGGGGCCGGACAGCCGGGAAAAACCCTGTCGATTGCACTGGCAAATCGGGCATGTCTCATGTATCGGCAGGGCAACTTCTGACCAACCTGAAAGAGATGCCCACGATGGAGCTTCGCAACATCGCCATTATCGCCCACGTCGACCATGGCAAGACCACGCTCGTTGATGAGCTTCTGAAACAGTCTGGCTCTTTCCGCGAGGGACAGCAAGTGTCCGAACGCGCGATGGACAGCAATGATATCGAACGTGAACGCGGTATTACGATTTTGGCCAAGTGTACGTCCGTTGAACATTCCGGCGTGCGCGTCAATATCGTCGACACCCCCGGTCACGCCGACTTCGGTGGCGAGGTTGAACGTATCCTGAGCATGGTCGATGGCGTCTGCCTGCTGGTCGATGCCGCTGAAGGCCCGATGCCGCAGACCAAGTTCGTGCTGGCCAAGGCGCTGCGTCTGGGACTGCGCCCGATTGTCGTCTTGAACAAGGTCGACAAGCCCGATGCCGAACCTGAGCGGGCGCTGAACGAGGTGTTTGACCTGTTCGCCAACCTTGGTGCTTCGGACGAGCAGCTTGATTTCCCGCACATCTACGCCTCGGGCCGCAATGGCTGGGCGGATGAAAGCCTCGACGGGCCGAGAAAGAACCTCGAGTCGCTCTTTGACATGATCATCCGGCACGTGCCATCGCCGAGCCAGATCACCCGCGTAGGCGAGCCGTTCCAGATGCTGGCCACCACGCTGTCGGCTGACCCATTCATCGGCCGCATCCTGACCGGCCGCATTGAAGCTGGCCGTCTGACGGTTGGCACCCAGTTGAAGGCGATGACCCGCACCGGCGAGAAGATCGAAAACTTCCGCGTCACCAAGGTTCTGGCTTTCCGTGGCCTGAACATGACAGCGGTGGATGAGGCTTTGGCCGGTGACATCGTCACCGTGGCCGGGATGACCAAGGCCACCGTGGCCGATACGCTTTGCGATGCGTCCATCGACGTGGCCCTGCCTGCGCAGCCGATTGACCCGCCGACGATTACCGTGACCTTCGGCATCAACGATAGTCCGCTGGCTGGCAAGGACGGCAACAAGGTGCAGTCCCGTGTGATCCGCGAACGTCTGATGCGCGAGTCGGAAGTGAATGTGGCGATCAAGGTCGCCGACACTCCCGGTGGTGACGCCTTCGAGGTGTCGGGGCGCGGCGAATTGCAGATGGGCGTGCTGATCGAAAACATGCGCCGTGAAGGGTTTGAGCTGTCAATCTCGCGCCCGCGCGTGATCTTCCGCGATGTGGATGGCGTGAAGAACGAGCCGGTTGAAGAAGTCACCATCGACGTCGATGACGAATACACCGGCGCCGTGATCGAAAAGTTGACCGGCCCGCGCAAGGGCGACATGATCGAGATGAAACCGGCGGGTGTCGGCAAGACCCGGATCATCGCCCATGTGCCGTCTCGCGGGTTGATCGGTTATCATGGCCAGTTCATGACCGATACGCGCGGCACCGGGGTTCTGAACCGCGTGTTCCACGGCTGGACCCCGCACAAGGGCCCGATCGAGGGCCGTCGTCAGGGCGTTCTCGTCTCAATGGAAAGCGGCATCTCGGTGGCTTACGCGATGTGGAAGCTGGAAGACCGTGGCCACTTCTTCATCGGCGTGCAGGAACAGATCTACGGCGGCATGATCATCGGTGAGCATAACCGC
>JAYSQA010000322.1:0-2895 GCA_043721775.1 Rhodobacterales bacterium | reverse complement strand
TTGCGTTCGGCAGTAGGGTCGTTGCGGATGGTCAAGAAGGAAGAACACCGCGAAAAGCTTCTGGATGTGATTGAACACGATGTGCGCCGGCTTGACCGGCTGGTCAGTGACATCTCTAACGCGTCAAGGCTGGATTCGGAGTTGGTCAAGGAAGAGGAGGAAGAGTTCAACCTTCTGAAAACCCTTGTGAACCTCACCGAATACCTGGGCCAGCAAGCGCGTGAGAAGGGGGTGGAGTTCATTACCGACTTCCCGACCGATCCGATCCGCGTCAATGGGCTTGAAGCGCGTCTGGCGCAGGTTTTCGTCAACCTGATCACCAACGCGATTTCTTTCTGTGACACCGGCGATGCCGTCCGGGTCTGGGCAAGGCGGCGGGAAAACCGGGTGCTGGTGGTGATCGAAGACACCGGACCGGGCATTCCCGAACAGGCGCTTACCAAGATCTTCAAACGCTTCTACTCCGAACGTCCGAAAAGTGACTTTGGCAACCATTCCGGTCTTGGCCTTGCAATCTCCAAACAGATCATCGAGGCGCATGGCGGCGTGATCTGGGCGGAAAACATCCGTCCGACCCAGGCTGACGTGACCTCTGAACCTTTGGGTGCCCGCTTCGTCGTGGGCCTGCCTTTGTGACACCGACGCTGCTGCATGCCAGTTGTGTGGCGTGCGGCGGCCGGGGCGTGCTGATCGTTGGTCCATCCGGTGCGGGAAAATCGGGGTTGGCGCTGAAACTGATCGCCTGCGGGGCTGACCTTGTGTCCGATGATCAGACGGAAATCCGGGCCGATGGCAACCGTTTGCTTGCCCGGGCGCCAGCAGCACTTCACGGCCTGATAGAGGCACGCGGCCTTGGTATTCTGCACCTGAAGGCGGTGCAGGATGCCGAAATTGCACTTGTCGTCGATCTGGGCCAGACCGAAACCGAACGTCTGCCACCCCACCGCGACATATCGTATCTGGGAATAGGACTGGCTCTTGTGTTTGCCGTGTCCCATGACCATTTCCCTGCTGCCATTCTGTGCTATCTCCAAGGCTCCCGATACGCTTGACCTCTGGCTCCAACGCGAAAAGCATGACTGAACCGGTTGAACTGACCCCTTCGCATCATCTTGTGCTGGTCACCGGGCCCTCGGGGGCCGGTCGCTCGACAAGTTTTCATGCGCTGGAGGATCTGGGCTACGAGGTGATCGACAACCTGCCGCTTAGCCTGATCCCGCGTCTGCTGGACGGCCCGCCGCTGGATCGCCCGATTGCGCTTGGCCTTGACGTGCGCAACCGCGATTTCAGCGCCACGACGGCGATTGAACTGATCGACACCCTGACCCGCGACCCGAACGTGACGCTTGAGGTGTTGTATCTTGATTGCGCGCCCGCGGTTCTTGTCAGCCGCTTCAGCCAGACCCGCCGCCGCCATCCCATGACCGAGGCCGCCACCCCCGCCGAAGGGGTTGAGCGTGAGATGGACCTTCTGGCGCCGATCCGGGTGCGCGCCGACCATCTGATTGACACCTCGGACCTGTCGCCGCATGACCTCAAGGCCGAGATCGTGGATTGGTTCGGTCAGGGGCAAGCGGCGCGATTGGCGGTTTCGGTGCAAAGCTTCAGTTACAAGCGCGGCCTGCCGCGCGGAGTGGACATGGTGTTTGACTGCCGGTTCCTTGCGAATCCCTACTGGGTGCCTGCGCTGCGCGAGCGGGATGGCCGCGATGCCGCAGTGGCAGCCCATGTGGAAAGCGACCCGAATTTTGCCGGATTCTTCCTGAGGTTGCAGGAAATGGTGCTGATGCTGCTGCCAGCACAACTGCAAGAGGGCAAGGCGCACCTGACCATCGGGTTTGGGTGTACCGGAGGGCAACACCGCTCTGTTGCAGTTGCAGAAAAATTGGCCAAAGTCCTTGCGGAAGCGGGCTGGCAGGTGTCAAAACGTCATCGTGAACTGGAGCGTCGGGGAACCTCCCCGACGCCTGACGGGATCAGTGGCGAAACAGGGGTAGGTCGCGGGTGATCGGAGTCGTCATTGTAGCGCATGGTGGGCTGGCGCGGGAGTATCTCTCGGCGGTTGAACATGTCGTGGGCAAACAGCCGGACATGCAGGCCATCTCGATAGAGGATGACTGTGACCGTGGAAAGAAGCAGGCCGAGATTTGCGATGCCGCCAATGCGGTGGATCATGGCGCGGGCGTTGTGGTGGTGACGGACATGTTCGGCGGCTCTCCGTCCAACCTGTCGCTGCTTGCCTGCACGGCCGGGTCGGGTCGGCGGATCATCTACGGCGCAAATCTGCCGATGCTGATCAAGCTGGCCAAGTCGCGTGCCATGTCGGTCAATGATGCGGTCGCGGCGGCATTGGACGCCGGGCGCAAGTATATAAACAGTCTCGATCCGGGAACTGGCGCCTGAATGGGCCAGTCTGTGTTGAAAATCATCAATGAAAAGGGCCTGCACGCCCGCGCTTCCGCCAAGTTCGTCGAGGTAGTGGAAGCCTTTGACGCCAGCGCGCAGGTGACCCGCGATGGCATGTCGGTGTCGGGTGACAGCATCATGGGGCTTTTGATGTTGGCAGCCTCGCGAGGAACCACTATTGAGGTGGAAACCAGCGGACCTCAGGCATCAGAGCTTATGGCCGCGCTGACGGCGCTGGTGGGTGATCGCTTCGGCGAAGATCGCTAAGGCGCTTGCAGAGGAAGGCAGACGCTTCGTGAGCCAGTTGCAAGACACCAAAGGCATGGCACCCGCCGCTGCCCCCAGCCGTGGGGTTGCCAAGAAGTATGACATGCGGCGGCTGTCCTATGCGGGCACCTTCACCAATCCGTTCAAGGTCTACACCATCCGCGCGATGGAGTGGACGACGGCCAAGATCAAACTTTTGTCGATGATCCGCAGTTTTGAAGA